>CBFIHY010000077.1:0-7391 GCA_965662315.1 Alphaproteobacteria bacterium | reverse complement strand
TATTTTGCCCGTCAATCGCGGCCATCAGCTTCGCATCGGTAATATGCACAATCGGCGCGGCTTCAAGGCTGGAGCCGATACGCTTTTCGCGCCGCTCAATTTCCAAAGCACCGGTCACAACGCGGCGCACTTTGCGAATATTTTCCCATTTGGCGGCCAATTCATTGTCCTGCCAAGCAGCATCAATCTCAAAGAATTGCTGCAAATGCACACTGTCATCTGAAACGCCGAAACGCGATTGCCAAATTTCTTCAGTGGTGAAGCACAAAACCGGTGCGAACCAACGTGTCAGACAATGAAACGCAATATCCATTACCGTGCGGCAAGCGCGTCGCTCAAGGCTGGAGGCGGCGTCGCAATAAAGCGTGTCTTTGCGAATATCAAAATAGAAAGCTGATAAATCGACCGTCATGAAATTGAACAAGGCTTGATAGATTTTGCGGAAATCAAAATGGCTGTAATTGTCCCGCACCAGCGCGTCCAGCTCGGCCAGACGGTGCAACATATAACGCTCAAGTTCCGGCATATCGTCAAAGGCGATTTTTTCATCATCGTCAAAGCCCGACAGATTGCCGAGCAGAAACCGGAAGCCATTGCGGATTTTCCGATAAGCGTCAGTATTGGCTTTAATGATCTCCGGCCCGATGCGCTGGTCTTCGGAATAATCGCAACTCATCGTCCACAGGCGAATAATCTCCGCGCCGGATTGCTGGATGACTTTTAACGGGTCAACCGCATTGCCCAGCGATTTTGACATTTTCTTGCCTTGCTCGGTCATGGTGAAACCATGGGTGACGACGTTTTTATAGGGCGCTGCGCCGCGCGTTGCGCAGGCTTCCAAGAGAGAAGAATGGAACCAGCCGCGATGTTGGTCAGAGCCTTCCAAATAAACATCGGCAGGCCATGCCAAATCATCGCGCGCTTCCATCACAAAAGCATGCGTGACGCCGCTATCAAACCAGACATCAAGAATATCGGTGACTTGCTCATAATCATCGGCCGCATAATCGCTGCCGAGCAAGTCTTGCGGGTCAGTATCGAACCACGCATCTGCGCCTTTTTCTTTCACCGCGTCGACAATACGCGCGTTTACCGCCGCATCTTGCAATGGCAGGCCGGTTTTCTTATCGACAAAAATCGTCAAAGGCACGCCCCATGCGCGCTGGCGCGAGACCACCCAATCAGGGCGATTTTCAATCATTGAATAAATGCGGTTTTTACCGGTTTGCGGATACCAATTGACCTTGTCGATTTCCGCCAGCGCGGTGTCGCGCAAGCCGGTTTTCTCCATGGAGATAAACCATTGCGGCGTATTGCGGAAAATCAATGGCGCTTTTGAACGCCAGCTATGCGGATATTGGTGACGCAATTTACCCTTGGTCAAAAGCGCACCGGCCTCGACAAGCGCACCGATAACCGCGCCATTGGCGTCGCCATCCTTGCCTTTATCATCGAGCACGCGTTTGCCGGCAAAAACCGGAACGCTATCATAATAAACGCCCGCCTCATTCACCGTGAACGGCACTTCAATATTGTGTTGCATGCCCAGTTCAAAGTCATCTTGGCCATGGCCGGGCGCGATATGCACCAGACCCGTGCCGGTTTCATCGGTAACAAAATCACCGGCCAGCACCGGCACATCAAAATCATAGCCCTGCGCAGCCAGCGGGTGATGGCAGGTTAAACTGCCCGGATCAATATCGCTGACCCGCCGGTAATCTTCAATTTGCGCCGCCTGCATCACTTGCGCGGCGAGATTGTCACATAAAACCAACTGCTCGCCATTGGCCTCATAAAGCCCGTAAGTCAGACCGGCTGAATAAGCCATGGCGCGATTGCCGGGAATGGTCCAAGGCGTCGTCGTCCATATAACCGCAAAAGTATTTTCCATGCCTTGCACAGGAAATTTCACAAAAATGGTCGGCGAGACATGCTCTTCATATTCCACTTCCGCTTCTGCCAAGGCGGTTTTTTCAACCACTGACCACATGACCGGTTTGGAGCCGCGATAAAGCGAGCCGTCCATAATGAATTTTTGAAACTCAGCGACAATAATCGCTTCCGCCTCAAAAGCCATGGTCGTATACGGGTTTTCCCAATCGCCCAAAACGCCGAGGCGTTGAAATTGCTCGGATTGAACATTGACCCATTTTTCAGCAAATTGGCGACATTGGGCGCGAAATTCGCCGGCCGGAATATCGTCTTTATCTTTGCCTTGATTGCGATATTGCTCTTCGATTTTCCATTCAATCGGCAGCCCGTGGCAATCCCAACCCGGCACATAAACCGCATCGCGGCCCATCATTTGATGGGCGCGCACAATCACATCTTTCAAAATCTTGTTCAGCGAGTGACCGATATGAATATCGCCATTGGCATAGGGCGGCCCGTCATGCAGCACAAATTTCTCGCGGCCTTTCGCATCGGCACGCAATTTTTCATACAGGCCGATATTTTGCCAATGCGCCAACATATCCGGCTCGCGCTTCGGCAATCCGGCTTTCATCGGAAAATCCGTTTGCGGCAGATTTAGCGTCTCGCGCCAATCGCGCTTCTCTGTTTCGTGATTTGTTTCGTCACTCATGCTCGTTTCCTATTTCAGGCCTTGTAGCAATAGCGGCCCTAACTGCCAAGCATTTCGCGTGCTTTATCGCTGTCCTTGGCAATTTGGCTTTTCAGCGCATCGAGGCCGTCAAATTTTTGTTCGGGTCGGATGAAATGCAAAAGCGAGACGCGCAAATTGGCGCCGTATAAATCACCGTCAAAATCAAAGAAATGGCTTTCAAGGCGCGGCTTTTCCGTGCCGACTGTCGGGCGCAAGCCAAGATTGGCGACACCGTTTAAAACCTGTCCGGCAAAGGCGCCGTCCAACACGTCGGCGCGCACGGCATAAACGCCGAATTTCGGCAGCACATAATCATCAAGCGGCATATTGGCCGTTGCAAAACCAATGGTGCGGCCGCGCTGGTCGCCGGTTTGCACCTCCGCCTCAATGGCAAAAGAATGGCCCAACAAAGCGGCGGCTTTTTCCGGTTCGCCATCGCGCAAAAAATTACGAATGGCGGAAGAGGAATAGGGGGCGGTGCTGTCGGGTTGCAACACGGCTTTTGTCGCATGGGTTTCAAAGCCCATTTCTTTGCCGACATCATTGAGCATGGCAAAATTGCCGCGGCGGCCTTTGCCGAAGCAGAAATCATAGCCGACGCATACGGCACTGACGGCCAGCTTATCGATAAGAATATCGCTGATGAAATTTTCCGCCTCGCAAGAAGCCATGGCCGCGTCAAACGGTAAGGCGAGGGTGAAATCAACGCCCAAATCAGCCAGCAAGGCAGCGCGTGTCACCAAGCGGGTCAGTCGAAAAGGCGGCGCATCAGGGGCGAAAAATTGCTGCGGATGCGGGTCAAACAACATCACCCCCAGCGGTGCATTTTTGGCTTCTGCCAGCGCCCGCGCATCAGCAATCACTTGTTGGTGGCCAAGATGCACACCGTCAAAATTGCCGATCGCCAGCACCGCACCATGTCCGGAAGCGGGCAGCTCAGCGAGGTTGCGATAAAGGGCGATATTTTTTTGGCTCGTTGCACTCATGGCGATAATTTAGGCCGCGCCGCGCTACCAGACAAGGTGGCGAATGGCATAGCGGCTGTTTGTATTCTCTTCGGCCAAAATAGCGGCAATCGCTTCCGGTGTTTCAATATTGGCGCCTGAGGCACCGGCCAGGCCGCCGCCGATAAACAGCGCGTCAATGCCGTTTGCCTCAGCCCCCGGAATATCGGTCTTCGGTCCGTCGCCAATCGCCAAAAGTCGCGGGCTTTCCATGCCGGTCATCGCGGCCAGCATGGCGCGGGCGCGGGTGTAAACCATCGGATGCGGTTTGCCGACCCAAACCACTTCGCCGCCCATATTTTCATAGACTTCCGCCACCGCACCGGCGCAATAAATCACCTTATCGCCAAATTGCACCGTGCGGTCCGGATTGGGGCACAAAAGCGGCAGCTTGCGGGCTAAAAGGCGGGCCAGCATGTCTTTATAATCATCCGGCGTTTCCACCATATCGTCATACATGCCGGAAAATAAAATCGCATCGGCGGCCGCCTCATCGACAAATTCGACCTGTAAATCAGCCACCAAAGCGGCATCTTTTTCGGGCCCGATATGACAGATTTTCTTGCCGTCCGCCGCCATCTCATTCATCAGCGCGCGCACAGTGTCGCCGGAGGTGAGAATATCGTCAAAGCCGTCGCGGCTATTGCCGATAACATCCAAGCGTTCAAGCGCGCTGGGGCCGGGTCGCGGTGCATTTGAGAGAAGCAAAACCTTGCCGCCCTTATCGCGAAAATTTTTCAACGCCGCATCGACGCCGTCAAACGGCGCTTGCCCGTTATGCAGCACGCCCCAAATGTCGCAAATCAAGGCGTCATAATCATCGGCGATTTCAGAAAGTCCGGAAATAATATGCGGCAGGCTCATGGGCACTCCGTAAAAGCCACTCTAATAAACTGCCGCGAAGCTGCCTGTTTCGGGGCCGCGCGTCAAGTTTTGTTCGCCCTTGTTTGTCGGTAAATTTTTCTGCTAGCGTGGCGGCAGATTTTTAAAGGGAGAATAAAATGCAACTTTTTGATTTGAGCGGCAAGACCGCCATCATCACCGGCGCATCGCGCGGCATTGGCGAAGCAATTGCGCGGCAAATGGCCGACCATGGTGCCAATGTGGTGGTCTCAAGCCGCAAAGCGGCGGCTTGTGACGAGGTAACCAATTCAATCAATGAAAAACATCCGGGCCGCGCGCATACGGTGCAGTGCAATATCGGCAGTAAAGAAGAATTGCAAAATCTGGTCGATCAAACAAAAGCGCATTTCGGCAAGGTCGATATTTTGGTCTGCAATGCGGCGGTCAATCCGTATTTCGGCCCCAGCATGGACTGCCCCGATGATGCATTTGATAAAATCATGGCCTCAAACGTGAAATCCAATCATTGGCTGTGCAATATGGTGCTGCCCGATATGATTGAACGCAAAGATGGCAGCATTGTCATTATTTCATCAATTGGTGGGCTGAAAGGCTCTCCCGTGCTGGGCACTTATGCCATTTCGAAAGCCGCCGATTTTCAACTGGCGCGCAATATTGCGGTTGAGCACGGGTCGAAAAACATTCGCGCCAATGCAATTGCGCCGGGCCTTATCAAAACTTATTTCGCGCAAGCGCTGTGGGATAATCCGGATATTTTGGAACAATCAACCTCGACCACGCCGCTTAAGCGTATCGGCATGCCTGACGAAATTGCCGGTGCGGCGGTATTTTTGGCCAGCGATGCGGGCAGCTTCATGACCGGTCAGCAAATGGTTATTGATGGTGGCCAAACGATAGCTTGAGGTAAAAGCCTGACTTATTCGTATGCGCGGTTTTTGCGCTTCAAGCAGATAAGTTAAATTCAGTGAAAATATCTTAAACCACTGAATTTACTGAGAATATGCCTATTGCATGGCAGGCATTCCTGCTTTCAATAGGGGGCGCACAGTCATGTGCGCCAGTTTGTATAGCCTGTGGAAGGTGGTGCGGTTATTCCCACCTACCACGCTGCTTTCCTCCGCCCGGGCTGCGGATTGGCGGCCGGTAGTTTTCGAACTGCCGGCCACTTTTTTGGGCTGTTAAGATATTTTTAGCTTTTTTCTCGGCTGCCGCTTGACACCGGGGCGCCTGTTTCCTATCTCAAGCGTGCACATTGGCACTCTGTGCCAGACAGTGCCAAAACCTCAATCAATGGGAGATTGACTTATGAAATTTCGTCCTTTGCATGACCGCGTATTGGTACGTCGCGTCGAAGAAGACACAAAAACGGCCGGTGGGATTATCATTCCTGACTCGGCACAAGAAAAGCCGTCACAAGGCGAAGTCGTTGCTGTCGGCAATGGCCTGCGTGGTGATGACGGCAAAGTCGCACCGCTGGAAGTTAAGCCGAAAGACAAAGTGCTGTTCGGTAAATGGTCCGGTAATGAAGTTTCGGTCGATGGCGAAGAGCTGTTGATCATGAAAGAAAGCGACATTCTGGGAATTATCGGTTAACGCCGACCCCCGCATCCAATAGGAGACTCTCATGTCAAAAGAAGTAAAATTTGGCTCGGAAGCCCGAGATAAAATGTTGAAAGGTGTCGACATTCTGGCCGACGCCGTAAAAGTGACACTTGGCCCGAAAGGCCGCAATGTTGTTCTCGATAAATCATTCGGCGCGCCGCGCACCACAAAAGACGGTGTTTCGGTTGCCAAGGAAATCGAGCTGGAAGATAAGTTTGAGAATATGGGCGCACAAATGGTTCGTGAAGTTGCTTCGCGCACCAATGATGTGGCCGGTGACGGCACCACAACCGCCACAGTGCTGACGCAAGCGATTGTTCGCGAAGGCCATAAAGCGGTTGCCGCCGGTATGAACCCGATGGATTTGAAGCGCGGTATCGAGCAAGCGGCAGCTGCCGCTCTGGCCGATATTGAAAAGCGCTCGAAAAAAGTGAAGTCAAATGATGAGATTGCCCAAGTCGGCACCATCTCAGCCAATGGCGAAGCTGAAATCGGTCAAATGATTGCTGAAGCGATGGATAAGGTCGGCAATGAAGGCGTTATCACGGTCGAAGAAGCGAAAGGCTTGGAAAGCGAGCTGGAAGTTGTTGAAGGCATGCAGTTTGACCGCGGTTATCTGTCTCCTTACTTCATCACCAATGCTGACAAAATGACGGCTGAGTTGGAAGACCCGCTGATCCTTTTGCACGAAGCCAAATTGTCAAATCTGCAAAGCATGGTTCCGATTTTGGAAGCGGTTGTGCAGGCATCGCGTCCGCTTTTGATTATCGCTGAAGATATTGAAGGCGAAGCGCTGGCGACATTGGTTGTCAATAAGCTGCGCGGCGGTTTGAAAATCGCTGCCGTTAAAGCGCCGGGCTTTGGTGACCGTCGTAAAGCCATGTTGGAAGACATTGCCATTTTGACCGGCGGTCAAGTGGTCTCTGAAGACCTTGGCATTAAGCTGGAAAATGTGACATTGGACATGCTGGGCACGGCTAAGCGCGTCAACATCACCAAAGACGACACGGTTGTTGTTGATGGTGCGGGCAAGAAAAAAGACATTGAGTCTCGTGTTGCCCAAATCATGACCCAGGTTGAAAACACCACATCCGATTATGACCGCGAGAAATTGCAGGAACGCGTCGCCAAATTGGCCGGCGGTGTTGCTGTGCTGAAAGTCGGCGGTGCCACGGAAGTGGAAGTGAAAGAGCGTAAAGACCGCGTCGATGATGCGTTAAACGCAACCCGCGCTGCGGTTGAAGCCGGTATCGTACCGGGCGGTGGCACAGCGCTGCTGCTGGCCACACAAGCGGTTGATAAAGTCAGCAATGATA
>CBFIHY010000076.1:0-7476 GCA_965662315.1 Alphaproteobacteria bacterium | reverse complement strand
ATTGTCGGCGTCGCTTTGGCGTTAATGGAATGTTTGAACGATATTGGCGCGGTCGAGTTTCTCGGCGTCAATACGCTGACATTGGGGGTTTATGACACATGGCTGGTGCGCGGCAATCTGGCCGGTGCCGCACAATTGGCCCTAACGCTTTTGGCCTTTATGGGCCTGCTATTATATCTCGAGCGCAGCCAACGCAGCAAAGGGGTGCATTATCACCGCCATGGCCGCCGCCGCAGCCTGCCCGATTTTAACGCCAAACCATTAACCCTGTGGCTGATGACCGGCTTTTGCCTGCTGCCGGTGACGCTGGGCTTTATCGTGCCGGTCGGCTTATTGCTGGCGCAAACCGACAGCGCCACATGGTCGGCAGAGCTGGGATATGCCACGTTAAACTCGCTTGTCTTGGCCCTATCAGCTGCGCTTTTGGTCGCCGGCTTGGGGCTGGTCTTGGCCTTTTCAGTTCGCCAAGGCGGTCGCGTCAAACAGGCTTTGAGCGAAATTGCCGCTTTGGGTTATGCAGTGCCCGGCACGATTTTGGCATTGGGCATCATGACCGTGCTGGCCGCTTTGGCCGACATAAGCTTCGGCTTTATTGTCTTGGGCGGTTCAGCCGGTGGCTTGCTCATCGCGTATATGGTGCGCTTTTTATCTCTATCCTTCGGCACAATCGAAGCCGGTTACGGGCGCATTTCACCGGGCCTAGATATGGCCGCGCGCAGCCTCGGCAGTGGCCTGAACGGGCTTCTTATATCGCTGCATATGCCGCTTTTGCGCGGGCCGCTTTTGACCGCCATGATTTTGGTCTTTGTCGATGTGATGAAAGAATTGCCGGTGACGCTTTTGCTGCGCCCGTTTGACTTCGAAACATTGGCGACCAGCGTTTACACTTATGCATCGCTGGGCCAAATGGATGATGCGGCACTGCCCGCCTTAATGATTTTAACCGTCGGTCTGGTGCCGGTGGCGTTGAGCCTTGGCTTGATAGAGCGTTTGCGCCGCCGCTAAATTCTTTTTTTTGAACCGATAAAATAAAAAAAAGACCGGCAGGTTGCCCCGCCGGCCTGAATTTAAAAAGGCTTGGCTTACTCGGCAGCTGCGCCGATAACCGCTTTAATTTCGAGGAAATCTTCCATGCCGAAGTCGCCCCATTCGCGGCCATTGCCTGACTGCTTATAGCCGCCAAACGGTGCGGTCATATCCAGCGCCGCACTGTTAATGTTGATTTGTCCGGCGCGGATTTGGCCGGCGACTTTTTCCGCCCGTGCCTGATCGCCACCTTGCACATAACCGGCAAGGCCATAAACCGTATCATTGGCAATCTCAATCGCCTCTTCCTCGGTTTCATATTTCAAAATCGACAATACCGGACCGAACACTTCTTCGCGTGCAATGGTCATATCATTGGTCACGTTGGCAAAAATCGTCGGCTTCACATAATAACCGGCATTCAAACCATCCGGCTTGCCTGTGCCGCCGGTAACCAATTCTGTGCCCTCATCAATGGCTTTTTCAATCAGCCCTTGAATTTTGTCATATTGCATTTCGCTGACCACCGGGCCGATAGTTGTGTCTTCAGCTTGCGGGTCGCCGACTTTAACCGTTTCGGCTGTCGCTTTGGCGATTTGCACCACCTCATCATGGCGGTCGGCAGGCACCAACATACGGGTCGGGGCGTTGCAAGACTGGCCTGAATTATTGAAGCAATGCATGACGCCACCGGCGACCGCTTTTTCAAAATCGGCATCATCCAAAATAATATTGGCTGATTTGCCACCCAATTCTTGCGCCACGCGCTTCACCGTATCGGCGGCACTTTTGGCAACCGCAATACCGGCGCGGGTTGAACCGGTAAATGACATCATATCAATATCCGGATGCTGCGACATTGCTTCGCCAACATTCGGGCCGTCACCATTAACCAGATTAAACACACCGGCCGGCACACCGGCTTCGTCCAAGATTTCAGCAAACAGAGCTGCATTAAGCGGCGCAATTTCAGACGGCTTCAGCACCATGGTGCAACCGGCCGCCAAAGCCGGCGCGACTTTACAGGCAATCTGGTTAATCGGCCAATTCCATGGCGTAATCAGACCGCATACACCAACAGGTTCTTTGCGAATTTTGGTCTTACCGCGCAATTCTTCAAATTTATACTCGGCCAACAAACCGCGGACGGTCGTCAAATGACCGATGCCGGTTGCTGCTTGCGCATTGGTTGCCAAGCCCATGGGCGCGCCCATTTCAGCAGAAATCGTTTCGGCGATTTCCGCATAACGGTTTTGATAGACGGCAATAATTGCATCCATCAATTCAAGGCGTTCTTCAACGCTGGTTTGCGAAAAGCTTGGAAACGCTTTCTTCGCTGCCGCGACCGCCTTGTTCAAATCTTCTTCATTGCCCATCATAATCTGGCCGATAACTTGCTCATTGGCCGGATTGATAACGTCAAACGGTTTCGGGTCGACCGGGTCCACCCATGCACCATCAATATAAAACTTCAGACAATTTTCCATCCTATCCTCCTTGGATTGCGTGCTCGTATGAAAGCAGATTTTTTTCGCCAGTCAAACCGGAAAAGATAATTAACGGTTCTTTTCTTGCGGCAAAAGTGCAGCCATATTGGCGACATGCTCTTGCAAATATGCGGCTAATTTTTTCGGTGGTAAATGCGGCTGCAAATCCTCAAACGGCATCAGCTCACCAATGGCCATATCAAACGGCGTGCCGATACGCCGACGCACTTCGCGGAAAATCAAGGCAGCGCGCATGGTGGCACTGAAATGACTGGCGATTTGAAATAATTTCGAGTTTTGACCGCCAAAATGTATCGGCAAAACCGGCGATTGAGTGCGCCTTACCAATTGCCCGACCAAGGGCGCCCATGGCTCATCAATGGCGGTCTTGGCAAATGGCTTTGGCGTCGTGGAAATCGCACCGGCCGGAAAAACAATCACCACGCCGCCATCTTCCAATAATTTGCGCGCTTGTTTGCGCGATTTTAAATTAGTGTCCAAAGCTTGCGGCGTCGGGTCAAAATCAACCGGCAAAACATGATCGGTCATTTCCCGCGCGCGGCACAAAACACTATTGATGAGAATTTTGAAATCTTTGCGCTTTTGCGCCACCAGCCAACAAATCACAATGCCGTCGAGCACCCCATAAGGGTGATTGGCAACCACCACAAGCGGCCCGCTTTCCGGTACATTATCCAGCTCACCGGCATGAATGCGCAAATTTAAATTGAGCCGATTAATCACTTCTTGCCAGAAGTCTTCAACCGGCAGATTTTCATTTTGATAATCCAGATAGAGCTTTTTCAAATGCGGCTGCCCGGTCAAACGCTCAACCGTTCTTATGGCCAAAATACGACCCAGCGAATGCGCCTCCGACGCATAAGAAAACTCATCAATTAAAGTGTGGCGCACAATTTACTCCTGAGGCCAAATCAGTTGCCAAAATAAAACATTGTGCCGCGCAATGACAATATCAAGCGCAAATAAATTGTTTTGTGGATGCGCGGTTTTCTAGTTTGAAGATGGCATTGCCGGGTAGCGACGCGGATAAGCTCTTTCATGAGTGCGGTAATGTCACTGCGTAAATCCGCTTCGAAATTGGGGGGAACTCCCTGTCATGGTCCCTCGCTTTCCGCCTGATTTGTGCAAGGTTCGGCTTGGCCGAACTTTGCACCTGCCGGCGGTTTATCAGCCTTCCAGCGCTTTTTGAATTTCATGCGCCAGCAACCAAATCCGGTCACGGCCCCAGCATGCAAATAATTCCTTGCCGCTATCATCCAGCAAACGGAAGCTGGGCACACCCCATAAATCCGACTTCATCATTTGCAGGCGATTTTCTTCCGCCCATATTTCCCAATCGGAATTGCCGACAATTTCCGCCGCCTCATCCCAATCAAGACCGGCCCGCTCGCAGGCGGTTTTCAGCCCGGCATCGCTGCCCGCATCAACCCCCTCAGACCACGCCAAATCGGTAAAGGCATTGAGCAATTGCCCGCCCTTGCCTTGCCCATCAGCCCAGCTGAATAAAGAATAAACACGGCGCACCGGCTCACCCACCGGATCGGAAATTTTACCGAAAGGAACGCCGATGCGGTCCGCTTCGCGCTTTGTATCAGGCAGAATATAAAGGCCTTTTTTTGTCGGCACAGGCAAATCGCGCATCACCATGGGCAGAACCGGCCGCACTTTAATATCTACCGGATAATGATTGGGCAGGTCCAAAACTTCGGCCATAGAAATCGCCGTATAAGGACTGCGCGCCGATGGATAAAACTCGACAGTCAGTCGTTTGCCATTGCTCGGGCGACCCATAAACTCCGGTCGTTCTTGGAAATGAGTAATTTGTCGACAGCCGCTTAAGCGCAAATGATTGTCTGCCAGACGCTCTTCCAAATAAGGCAACCGGTCGACGCCCCAATACCACTCGCCTTCAAAATAGAAAGTGGCGCCGAGATAATGGCCAAGCTGGCTGCGCATTTTTGTGCCTTCACGGAATATGCGCTCGGTCTGGTCTTCAGAAACCATGGCGATGCGGTCAAGCCGGTCGGTATCATCACTCCAATAAGCCTCACCGATTTCCGCCGCCACTTTTGCCAGATTACTGGAGGCAGCCAAAGTGCGCCGTGCCAATTTCAAACTGGCATCAGATGGCTGCTGCGCGCTTTCGGTAAATGTCAGCCCATGATAAGGCGCAATTTTCGCCGCATCGCGACGACTATAGGCTTGCAAGGCCAAACGCTCCGGCGCCATTTCATCTTCCGGCTCGTCAACCAACATGATTTTCAAATCAATGTCGTATCTGGCCTGCAATTCAGACAGAACCTGCGCGGTCAATTGGCTATACGGATCATCAGGCTGGTGGAAATAATACACTTCCGCGCGACTGCCGCCAAATTTTCGGCCCAATGCCCGCGCCCCACGGCGCAAGCGGCGCAGCGCTTTTGACAAAACAACTGTAGATAAGACTTTTCCGATACGACGAGCCATGATGATTCCCCTTTTGCGGCCAAATTGGCCAGACAAATGAATTTTGTCAATCACTTGAATCGCCAATTTCAATTTTTTCGCATGGCTTGACCTTGCCGCGCTTCACGCCATTTCCAGCATATGGGAATGCGTAAAAAATCCGAACTGCCGCAAAAAGATTGCCTGACATGCGGGCGACCTTTTGCATGGCGCAAAAAATGGGCCCGCGATTGGGACAATGTCCGCTACTGCTCAGAGCGTTGTCGCCGCCAAAAGGATGCGGATAATGACCGATAAGCCGTTCATATTGGTTTTGGGCGACCAGCTTTCGCCGACATTATCAAGCTTGGCGGCCGCGCCCGACGCACCGGTGGTAATGGCTGAACTGGCCGATGAGGCGTCCTATGTGCGCCATCATCAGCAAAAAATTGTGCTTATATTTTCCGCCATGCGGCACTTTGCCGAGAAGCTGAAAGCTGACGGGCGCCATGTCACCTATCTCAGCTATGGCAGCGAGCCGTCGCTTAACAGCTTCACCGATGCAGTGTCGATGATGGTTGAAAAACACGGCTTCACCCGCTTGCTGGTTACCGCGCCCGGCGAATATCGCTTGCACCAAGAAATGCAAAGCTGGCCGGAAAAATTGGGCGTGCCGGTCGAGATTTTGCCCGATGATAGATTTCTGGCAACACATGAAGAATTTGAAAACTGGGCGGCCGGAAAAAAACAATTGCGGATGGAATTTTTCTATCGCGACATGCGCCGCAAAACCGGCCTGCTGATGGATGGCAATGAGCCGCTTGGCGGGCAATGGAATTATGACGCTGACAATCGCAAGAAATTGCCAAAGGGCCATCTGCCGCCGCCGCGCCTGCAATTTGCCCCTGATGACATCACCGAAAATGTAATGGCCTTGGTCAAACAGCATTTCGGCAATCATGTCGGCAGGCTGGAGAAATTTGCCTGGCCGGTGACCGCCGCACAAGCCGAAGAACAATTGGCGCATTGGCTCGATTTCTGCCTGCCGCAATTTGGCGATTATCAAGATGCGATGAAAACCGGCGAAGCGTTTCTCTATCATGGGCTGGTCGGCGCATCTTTGAATATCGGCCTGTTGGACCCGCTGGCCGTTTGCCGCGCAGTTGAGGCGCGCTATCATGCAGGCCAAGCCCCGCTAAATGCAGTAGAGGGGTTCATTCGACAAATCTTGGGCTGGCGCGAATTCATTCGCGGGCTGTATTGGCTGAAAATGCCCGATTATGCCGACAGTAATTATTTCGACCACCACCGCGCCCTGCCCGATTTTTATTATAGCGGCGAGACCGATATGGCATGCATGCGCGAGGCAATAGGCGCGACGCGCGATTATGCTTACGCGCATCACATACAGCGGCTAATGGTGACCGGTAATTTTGCTCTGCTGGCCGGCATCGCGCCTGACGCGGTCAATCGTTGGTATTTGGAAGTTTATGCAGATGCGTTTGAATGGGTGCAGCTGCCCAATACGCACGGCATGGCGCTATTTGCCGATGGCGGTGTTGTTGGCTCAAAACCTTATTCGGCATCGGGCGCGTATATTAATCGCATGTCCGACCATTGCAGTTCCTGCGCCTATAAGGTGAAGGAAGCGCATGGCGATACGGCCTGCCCGTTTAATTATTTATATTGGGATTTCATGATCCGCCATCGCGATAAGCTGGGCGGCAATCCGCGCATGGGCATGGTGTATCGCAATCTCGATAAAATGGATGATGAAAAACGCGCCGGCGTAGAAGCCAGCGCGCGCAAGTTTTTGGAGCAATTATCATGAGCGACGCCGCAACCTTGCCACTGGAAGCGCTTTCCTTATCGATTACTCAATATGTCGTATGCGCGAAATGCGCCGATGAATTGAGCACATTGGAGCCGCCACAAAGCCTGCAAGATTATGCCGCCATGGATATCGGCTTTACCGATTACGGCGTGCAAGTTTGGTGCCGCCGCCATAAGGCCAATATTGTGCATATTGATTTTCAAGGGCATAAATTGCCGGCTGATTTCAGACGGCTGGAAACAAGCTAACCGGTCAGGCCGGTATGGTGCTGCCATCCCAGGCAAAAACCTTGCCGCTATCCTCGGCTTTCAATTGATCAATCACCTGCAGCAAATAAGCCGCCGATTGCGCCGGTGAAAATAATTTATCATCTGCCACATTGCCCTGAAACGGTGCCGACAAGTCGCTATCCACCGTGCCCGGATGCAAGCCGACAATAATCTTCTGCTTATCGCGTCGCGCCGTTTCAATGGCGGCATTTTTGACAATCATATTTTGCGCCGCCTTGGCCGCCCGATAGCTGGTCCAACCGCCCATGCGATTATCTGAAATAGAGCCGACACGGGCCGATAAATGCGCCATCACCGCTTTTTCATCACGCGCCATAAGCGGTATGAAATATTTGCTGATAAGCGCCGGACCGATCGCATTGACCGCCATCACTTTGGCCATCGCATCGGCTGA
>CBFIHY010000075.1:0-7532 GCA_965662315.1 Alphaproteobacteria bacterium | reverse complement strand
CTCACCACGGGTCAGTTCGCCGCGCTCATAGCGGAATAAATGCTCGCCAAAGCGCACTTCTTCGGGCGGCTCAATAGCGCTTTCATCGCCGCCGCTTCGGCGCAAAATATTTTGCACCCGCAATAATAATTCTTTCGGGTCAAACGGCTTGGGCAAATAATCATCGGCACCGATGGCCAGCCCTTCAATGCGTTGCTCGGTTTCTGCCAAAGCGGTGAGCAATAAAATCGGCACGAAGTTTTCTGCCGCACGCAATTTTTCGGTAAATTCAAGTCCGGTAATGCCCGGCATCATGATGTCCAGCACCAGCAAATCATATTCGAGGCCGTCCATTTTAATCTCGGCCTCCGCCGCATCGGCGGCGGCAGATGTGCGATAGCCATTATCGGACAGATATTTTTGCAGCAATTCACGAATCCGCCTGTCGTCATCGACAATCAGAATATGCGGCGTTGTTTCGTCAGGCTGGCTCATATTTGACGCCTACTCCTCGGCAGTATCGCGGGCTGCCCGCGACCGATCAATCAACATGTCGACATTTTCGCGGTCTTCGGCGTTGATGACAAGCCGCATCGTCTTCTTCCACTGTGTAAAAGCCTGCGGACCTATGGCTTGCAACACTTCCATGAAGCGTTTTTCTTGCGGCGCAATCAGCTTGGCATGCAGCTCTGTGCCTTTTGCGGTCAAATGCAGCAATCTTTTGCGCCGATCGCTGGCACCGATTCGCTGTTCAATATAGTCGGCATCGATTAAATCGCGCAGCACGCGTGCCAGACTTTGCTTGGTGACGCGCAAAATGTCCAGCAAATCAGCAATGGAAATCCCCGGATTGCCGGCAACAAAGTGCAAGACGCGGTGATGCGCGCGGCCAAAATCATGCGCTTCCAATATGGTGTCAGGGTCTGAAATGAAATCACGATAAGCAAAAAACATCAGCTCAATCGCATCATTGAAATCGCTGCTTTTCGTATCTTTGGCCTTGCCCATTTTCTCGCCTTATCGAAACCGTAAAAAGGTCAGTGTTATTGACATAAAATATGTTGACTGGTAATTCTACCACGATTTATGCGGCGTCAATAAGGCGGCGTGGGGGATTTAATGAGCATAGCATTCGACCAGCGTGACGGATTTATCTGGATGAACGGCGACATGGTGCCATGGGCCGATAGCAAGGTGCATGTGCTGACGCATGGTTTGCATTATGGCTCTTGCGTGTTTGAAGGCGAGCGGGCTTATAGCGGCACTATTTTTAAGCTGCGCGAGCATACGGAACGGTTGTTTTATTCAGCCCGCGAATTGGGTTTTGAATTGCCTTACAGCATTGATGAGATTGATGAGGCCTGCGTAAAAACGCTGGAGGCCAATAATCTGGTCGATGGTTATATTCGCCCCGTCGCATGGCGCGGCAGCGAAATGATGGGCGTCTCGGCGCAAAACAATCGCATTAATGTGGCGGTTGCGGCGTGGGAATGGCCGTCTTACTTCGATCCGGAAGAGCGGCTGAAAGGCATTCGTTTGGATATGGCGAAATATCGTCGCCCGTCGCCGGAAACCGCACCGTGCCATGCCAAAGCGGCCGGTCTGTATATGATTTGCACCTTGTCCAAGCACGAAGCGGAAGGCAAAGGCTACGCCGATGCGATGATGCTGGACTGGCGCGGGCAAGTGGCGGAAGCGACAGGGGCCAATGTGTTTTTCGTGCAAGATGGCGTCATTCATACGCCGACGCCTGATTGTTTCCTCGACGGTATTACCCGCCGCACGGTTATCGGGCTGGCCCGTGACCGCGGCCATGAGATTGTCGAGCGCGCGATTATGCCGGAAGAAATGGAAGGCTTTTCAGAGTGCTTCATCACCGGCACGGCGGCTGAAGTGACACCGGTTTCTGAAATCGGGCCGTATAAATTCACCCCGACCGATATCTCCAAAAATCTGATGGATGATTACACCGCGCTGGTAAACGGCTAAAAGCGACTTCTCATAGTCAGTGATTTATGTCACGCTCTCGGCAATTAAGTGGAGGGCGTTATGGGCTTTTATGACAAATATATTCTGCCGCGTTTTATCGGCACGGCATGTGGCACCAAACCGATTTTGAAACAGCGTGAAAAGGTTGTGCCGCAATGCGAAGGCCGGGTTTTGGAAGTCGGCATGGGGACAGGTCACAATCTCGAATTTTATGACCCGAAGAAAGTCGATATGGTTTTCGGTCTGGAACCGGCCCCTGATATGGTGGCGCGCGCCAAGCCGCTGGCCGAAAAAGTGCCTTTCGATGTGGAGTTTATCGATCTGCCGGGCGAAGAAATTCCGCTTGAGGATAATAGCGTCGATACGGTTTTGCTGACCTATACTTTGTGCACCATTCCCGGAACTTTGCAGGCGATGGAAAATATGCGCCGCGTATTGAAGCCGGGCGGAAAACTTATTTTTTCAGAGCACGGCAAAGCGCCTGACGCGGCGGTGGCCAAATGGCAAGACCGCCTCAATGGCGCATGGGGCAAAATTGCCGGTGGTTGTAATATGAACCGCGAAATCCCAAGGCTGATTGAAGAGGGTGGTTTTAAAATCACCGATCTCGACCAAATGTATGTGCCGAGCACGCCAAAAATTCTCGGTTATACTTATTGGGGCGCTGCCACCATTAAATAATCGCGCTGACTGCATCACGCTTGACTCTTGCCTGTTCTCATTTTAGAACAAAACAAGAACAAATAATGGAATAACGGATGCAACGCGCTCTGAACAAGCAGGTGAAGAACACCACGCGGCAGCATAAGCTGAACCGGCTGCACAAGCTGGTGGCGCAATATGAGCCGCAGATGGAAGCGGGTGCGCGGCTGCTGACCGGTTTTACCGAGATTGACGCTTATCTGAGCGCGCATGCCGGTGGCGGTTTGCCCAGCGGCGGATTGCATGAAGTGGCGGCTGAAAATACCGCCGATATGGCCGCCGCTTTGGGCTTTGCGCATTTACTGGCAGCGCGTTTTATGCGCCATGCAGCTGATGATGATGTGTTGCTGTATGGCCAAACCCACGCCGCTTGCCGCGATGGCGGTCAACCATATGGACCGGCTTTGGCGGCGCATGGTCTGTCGGCGCAAAAATTGGTCTATCTGGATGGCGTGACTTTGCCGGATTTATTATGGGCCGGTGAGCAAGCCTTGGCGTGCCCGTCTGTTGCATGCAGCCTGCTGGCCAGTTCTGAAACGCCGCCTGATTTCACCCATAGCCGCCGCCTGTCTTTGGCGGCGCGGGCTGCCGAACGGCCTTTATTATTGGCCTTGGGTACAACCGGCGCGTCGGCGGCAACCACCCGCTGGCGGATTGCTGCTTTGCCCGGCGAGGGCTGGCAGATATGGCTGGAAAAATTGCGTCTGGCTTATGATGTGCCGCCGCCGCCGCATGGATGGGCGGTCTATCCGCAACGCGACCGCAGCGCCGACACGCGCCGAAAACCAACCCCACTGACCGGCATGCCGCTTATGCGGCGCGCTATTTAGGCGGGTCAATGTCATTGCCGCCGCAAATCCCGCCACAAGTGCCTCTGCATGAACCGCGTCTGACCGGACGGCGGATTATTGCTTTATGGTTTCCGCATTGGGCGGCTGAGACCAGCCGTACCGATTATGATGTGCAGCAGCCTTTCGCTCTCATCGATATGCATAAAAATGCGCAGCGTTTGGTCGGGCTGAATATTGCGGCGGGCGAGAGCGGCTTATATCCGGGCATGACTTTGCCCGATGCGCGCGCGCTGGTGCCCGATTTGCAAACCGCCATGGCCGACCCGCAAGATGCCGAGGCGCGACTGCAAAAATGCGCCTATTGGTTGCAACGTTACACACCATGGATTGGCGAAAGCCTGTCGCCGGAAACGCCTGATGGTTTGCGCGATTATGGTCTGCTGTTGGATATAAGCGGCTGCGCACATTTATTCGGTGGTGAGCGTGCAATGCTGGAAGATATGGCGGCGCGGCTGGCTGCTTATCGCGATGGGCGCGGCATTCATCTGCGGGCTGCCATTGCCGGCAGCATTGGCGCGGCTTGGGGCTTGGCACGCTTTGCCGCCACGGATTGTGCGACTGATTTCATTATTGTGCCGGAACGCCAAGATGCTGAAGCAATGCTGTCTTTGCCGCCTGCCGCTTTGCGATTAAACGCGCAGCATATTGATTTATGCCAGCGTCTCGGTCTCGACACGATTGCGGAATTGGCGCGATTTCCACGCGCTGATTTAACCCGTCGCTTTGGGCCGGAGCCGGTATTGCGTCTTGAGCAAGCCTTGGGGCAAGCCGGTGAAAGTCTCAATCCATATTTACCGCCACCACAATTTTTGGCGCGTAAAAACCTGCCGCAAGGGGTCACGCAAATCGAGCCATTAACGGCGCTGATTGGAGAGCTTTGCGACACTTTGGCGGCGCAATTACAAGTCGCCGGACAAGGCGCGCAAAGGCTGGATGTCGCCTTGACCCGCTCTGACAATATGGTGATGGCTTTATCTTTGCCGCTGGCCCATCCATCGGCTGATGCGGCGCATATGCTACGTTTGTTTGAAGAAAGGCTGGGCCGCTTATCGGGCGGGCTGGATGCCGGTTTCGGTATTGAGCAAGTGCAATTGGTCGCGGCGCGGACGACGGCCATTGCCATTGCGCAAGAAAATATCGCGCTGACAAATCGGCTGGGCGGTCGCTTGCGCAAAAGCGCACCGATGGCTGCTTTGGGTGGTTTTTATGACCGGTTGGTCAGTCGGTTAGGGGCGCAAGTAGTGGTGCGACCGGTGCCGCATGCTTCTTATATTCCCGAGCGTGCGGTGCGGTTTGCCTCCGTATTGGAGACGCAAAAATCTGATGATGCGGATAGCGATCCGGTGATTAATCCGGCAACAAGGCCGCTTTTTATGCTGTGCGCGCCGGAGCCGATTGAGGTCATTGCTGAAATTCCCGAAGGTGCGCCTTATCGCTTTCGTTGGCGACGCGTCTTGCACGAAGTGACGACCGCATATGGGCCGGAACGGATTGCACCGGAATGGTGGGACGGCTTGGTGGGTGATGCGCATGGCGCAGGCCATGTCGGTCATAACAGCCGGACGCGCGATTATTACCGCGTCGAAGATACGCAAGGGCATCGCTTCTGGCTTTATCGCGACGGCTTATATGAGCGCGAAACCGGCAATCCGCGCTGGTTCATGCATGGGGTGTTTCCATGACGGGGGCGGGGTTTGCCGAGCTGGCGGCGATTTCCAATTTCAGTTTTTTGCATGGCGCATCGCATCCGCAAGAAATGATCGAGACAGCGGCGGCGTTTGGCTATCGCGCCATTGGCTTGGCCGACCGCAATACGCTGGCCGGCATTGTGCGCGGTCATGCGGCGGCCAAGGAAGCGGGCTTGCATTATTTGCCCGGCGCGCGACTGGTCACCCAATGCGGCTTTGAGGTTATCGCCTATCCGCGCAGCCGTGCCGCCTATGGGGCATTATCGCAATGCCTGACACAAGCCAATCGGCGCGGTCGCAAGGGCGAATGTCTGCTGAGCATGGATGATATATTGGGGCTGGCACGCCATGCGCCGCTATGCTGGTTGGCTGTGCCCCCCTTGCGGTTGGAACCGATTTTCGGTGAAAAGCTGGCGCAACTTACCGCTGCGACACGCCATGTTTACGCGCTCTTAGTGCCGCTTTATGGCAGCGATGATAAAACCCGATTTCGCGACATAGCCGGGCTGGCCGATTGGGCCGGTGCAGCATTGCTGGCGTCTTTCGACCCGCTTTATCACGCCCCCGAGCGGCGTGCCTTGCAAGATGTTACGGCTTGTATTCGCCAGCATGTGCGGCTGGATGAAGCCGGTTATCGGCTGGCCGCCAATGCTGAGCGGCATATCAAACCGGTGGCGGAAGCGCAGCGTCTATTTGCCAATTACCCGCAAGCACTGGCCAATATTGAGAAAGTGCTGGCCGCATGTGACTTCTCGCTTGATGAACTGGCTTATCAATATCCGGAAGACGCATTTGACCGACAGCTCAGCCCGCAAGCCTTATTGGAAAAGCTGGCATGGGATGGCGCGCATGCGCGGTTTCCCGACGGTGTTCCGGATAAATTGGAACGGCTTATTCGGCATGAATTGAAATTGATTAATCAGCTGAATTACGCGCCGTATTTTTTGACAGTGCATGATTTGGTGCGCTTTGCGCGGTCGCGGCGCATTTTGTGTCAGGGCCGTGGCAGTGCGGCCAATTCTGCCGTTTGCTATTGCATTGGCATTACGGCGGTTGACCCCAGCCGTCTTGATTTGCTGTTTGAGCGGTTTATTTCTGCCGAGCGCAATGAGCCGCCGGATATTGATATTGATTTCGAGCACGAGCGGCGCGAGGAAATTATTCAATATATTTATCAAAAATATGGCCGCGAGCGGGCCGGCATTGCGGCCACGGTGATTACTTATCGGTCGCGCTCTGCGGTGCGCGAAGTGGCCAAAGTCATGGGGCTGTCCGGCGATGTGGCCAGCGCTTTACTGGCGTTGAATTGGGGCGGTGGCAGCAAACCGCCGCCGCGCGAATATGTTATCGAAGCGGGTCTTGATCCCGATACACCGGGCATTGCTGCGACCTTGCAATTGGCCGGTCAGCTTATCGGTTTTCCGCGCCATTTATCGCAGCATGTTGGGGGCTTCGTGATTACCAATGAGCGGTTGGATACGCTGGTGCCGATTGGCAATGCGGCGATGCAAGACCGCACTTTTATCGAATGGGATAAAGATGATTTGGACACGCTGGGCATGCTGAAAATCGATGTGCTGGCGCTTGGTATGTTATCGGCCATTCGCCGCAGCTTTGATTTGATTGCTGCCCATCATGGCGAGGTGTTTGAGCTGGCCGATGTGCCGGCTGAAGATGGCGCGGTTTACGATATGTTGTGTCGGGCTGAATCTATTGGCGTGTTTCAGGTCGAAAGTCGGGCGCAAATGAATATGCTGCCGCGCCTCAAGCCGCGCGATTTTTATGACCTTGTGGTGGAAGTGGCGATTGTCCGCCCGGGGCCAATACAAGGCGATATGGTGCATCCTTATTTGCGCCGTCGCAATGGCGAAGAGCCGGTCGAATTTCCGTCTGAAGAATTGGAAGAAGTGCTGGGCAAAACACTTGGCGTGCCGCTGTTTCAAGAACAAGCCATGCGCATTGCCATTGTCGCGGCCGGCTTTACCCCGTCTGAAGCTGACCGCCTGCGCCGCGCCATGGCGACGTTTCGCAAGACCGGCATTATTCACGAGTTCGGTTTGCGGCTGGTCGATGGCATGGTGGCGCGTGGCTATGAGCGCGATTTTGCCGAGCGTTGCTTCAAGCAAATTGAAGGCTTTGGCGAATATGGTTTCCCCGAAAGCCATGCCGCCAGTTTCGCGCTGCTGGTTTATGTGTCGGCCTGGTTGAAGCATCATTATCCGGCCGCCTTTTGCGCCGCGCTGATTAACAGCCAGCCCATGGGCTTTTACGCACCGGCGCAATTGGTCGGTGAAGCGAAACGCCAAGGCGTCACCGCTTTGCC
>CBFIHY010000074.1:0-7602 GCA_965662315.1 Alphaproteobacteria bacterium | reverse complement strand
CGAAGACATTCGCGACGTGCAGCCTTTTCTCGATAATCTCACTCTGGTTGCCCTGCATTTTCCGACTTATCGCAATGGGCGCGGCTATTCGGCAGCGCGCATTTTGCGCGAAGAATTTGGCTATCAGGGCGAAATCCGCGCCACAGGCGATGTGCTTTACGACCAATGGGCAATGATGAACCGCTGTGGCATTAACGCGTTTGAACTGGCTGATAATATCAGCCTCGAAACCTTCAAAACCGCTTTGGGTGAATTATCCGGCGCTTATCAACCGGCCGCCGACCAAAACAAGGGCGCACTCTGGGCGCGCCGCGCGAAGTAATTATTCCACCCCGCCCTGCTCGATATATATTGAGCGGCTTGGAAAGGCGAAGCCGGCATTGGCCTCTTCGACAATCTGCTTAATCGCCAGGGCCAAATCTTCTTTCGCCGATAACCAGTCATACCATTTGGTGGTTTCGGTAAAGCAGTAAATCAGCATGTCGATAGAACTGTCATTAAAGCCGTCAATATGGACAATATTCGGCACTTCATGAATTTCAGTGACAAAGCGCGGGTCAGTATCCAGCCAATTTAAAATGCCTTCGCGAATGGTTTTCAACTGCGCCGATGTGGTGCGATATTCCAGCCCGATAATCCATTTAATGCGCCGCCGCGTCATATTGGAATAATTAACCAGCGCATGGTCAGAGAACATATTATTCGGCACCACCACCGGCACTTGGTCAAAGCGGCGCACACGGGTAGAGCGGAAACCGATTTGCTCGATATTGCCCTCGACCACGCCTTCAACCTCAATCCAATCGCCCAGCTTAAAACGCCGTTCAATAAGAATGGAAACGCCACCTAAAAGATTTTTGAACAGGTCTTGCGCACCCAAAGCCACGGCCACACCAAACAGACCGAAACCGGCAATAATCGGGCCGATTTGAATACCCCAAATCTGCAAAATCGTGGCGACGCCGGTCAGCACAATACCCCAGCGCAACAGCGTCATCAGCCAGCCGACAATTTCCGGCGAGAGAATATCTTCAATGCGCCGCAGTGCCATTGCCGCCGGTGTGCTGGCCGCATAGAAGGACCAAAAAATGCCGACAGCAATGAGCGAGCGCATCAGCTTATCGGCCAGCTCTTGCGGCAGACCATTAAGCGGTAAAACTTCCAGCGCAAAAAATGCACCGAGAATGAGAAAGAAGAATTTAACCGGACGCTCCAGCACTTCGCGCAGCATGTCGTCAATTTCGGTTTCAGTGCGTTTGGTCAAACGCTCCAAACCGCCCAGCACAAAGCGGGCAAATAAGCCGCGCAATATGGCGAATGCCAAAAACACCGCCAGCGCGGTCAAAATTTGCGCCAAGCTGACGCCGAATGTGCTGGTCGCCCAAACCTCAGCCAGTAAAGTCAGAAAATCGTCGCCCATCAGTTCCACACGCCTTCAATGCGCCCTTCAAGAAAATGCCGCCCTTGCGGGTCTTCAATATCAACCACCCACATATCCGGGTCACGTTTCATCTCGCGTGCAATCAACGCATCGCTTTGTGCTTCTGCGCTGCCCAAAGGCAAGACCACCCGAAAACTTTGCGCGCCATCCATATCGGTGAACATATTCAGCACCCCCGCCGTGCCGTCAAGCCGATTGACGCGGATGAAAATGCCGCCTGCATCCTTATCGCCGCGACTGACAATATAGGCAGCACTCAGTGCGCCTTGCACACGTCGCACCAGCGCCTGCACATAAATTTCCGATTTCAAACGCAATGTCATAAAAACAACCTATCATGATTGCCATTCTCGGCAATCGCACCTATCTTCCGCTGCAGATAAGGAGACACCAATGTCGCTTGAAACCCTGCTCGATGATTTTGCTTTATTTGACGATTGGGAAGACCGCTATCGCTATATTATAGAGCTTGGCAACGGGCTGAAGCCGTTGACCGATGATGAGCATAATGACGCCAATAAAGTGCAAGGCTGTGTCAGTCAGGTTTGGCTGGTCAGCGATCGCGATGATAATGGCCTGTCTTTTCGCGGCGATAGCGATGCGCATATTGTGCGCGGCTTGGTGGCGATTTTGCTTACTTTATATGATGGCAAATCGGCCAATGAGATTGCCGATTATGACGCTGAAGGCGCGTTTCAAAAACTCGGCCTGGGCGAGCATTTGACGCCGCAACGCTCAAATGGTTTTTACGCCATGGTTCAGCGCATCCGAAACGATGCAGCGGCGGCCATCAATCAATAATTTGCCAACCTGCCTGCGGGGCTTCGTCCCCCATTAGCGGAAGGCGCACTAAATCTCGCTAATGCTCGATAAGTGCTTTTACCGAATGGTTTTTACGCCATGGTTCAGCGCATCCGAAACGATGCAGCGGCGGCACTGGCCGATTGATAGCCGTAATGCACCGATAGGCGCATCAGCGCCAATTTCAACATCACCTTGGCTGAACGGCGCGGCAGGGTAAATTTTTTCTCTGTCTCTTCAAGACCGATTTCAGAACAACAAACAGCCAAAGCCATATCGGACAGTCCGGGGCCGATATAGGCCAAAGCATTGGCGACACGTTTTTGTGCATCCAAAGCCGCGCCTGATATATCGCCGCCGCTCGAGGCCTGACCATCGACAAAAACCGGCCGTGACCAATCCATGGTTTGATGCGGCACATGGCACGCGCGATGATAGTCATCATGCAGCCGCCCACCGGCTTCCAATTCCATATCATTCAACCCATAGGCGGATTGCTTTCCCCGCGCCTGCATCCATTGCAATGGGGTTGAAGCCAAGCGTCTTGGCTGGTTTTCATTTGCCGCCGCGCTATCAGTGCTGTGTTGAGCGGCAAAGTCACCGCCCAAATGCCGCCGCAAATGCGCGCGTCCTGCATCGCTCAGGCAATATCCGGTTTCGGTCACGGTCAAAAAATCCGCCTTTACCCAATCGGCAATATGGGCCGCCTCCAGCCGGATTGATCGCTTCACCGGCTTGCCATTTTTCGCAAATGTAAACCTGCCATCTTTCATTGCTTGCAATTGCGCGCCGACAGAAAGCAATTTCTTGGCCAGCTGATAAAACCGTTTACTGCTAGTCGTCATTGGCTATTTCCCAGCTATTGGCAAAAGTAAGATGCAAGGCCAATTCGGCAAAATGCAATATCCGGTCACGGGCCGGCTCATCGCGCAAATCTTCTACCCGATTGCAACCATGCGCAATGCTGGTGCGGTCGCGCGCCGCCAAATGCCCGATTTCGGTAAAATTCATTCCGTAAACAATATGCGCCAGATAGTTCGTGGTTTGCCGCGCTTCCGACAAATGTTTGCTGCCGCGGCTGGCTGCCAGCAGAAATTCCGGCCGAATATGATGGGCAGCCGCGACATATGACAGAATGAGATTATATTGCGCTTGCTGACGCAATGATTGCTCCGACATATCGCAACTGCTTTGACGTAACTTATGTACCCGTGACGGGTCTTTGAGCGCGGGCATTTTCACCTCTTTTTTTTGATTATCACCTCGCCACTTCTGCAGGGCATAGAATCATTAAAGAGGCATAAAAACAATGACTTGCTTGCTGGTTTAAGATGCGTGCAACGAAAGAAAAAGCAAATGCTTGATGAAAATAAAATTTCAGCTAAGCTATTTTTAACGAATAAAAACAAAAAGGAGCTTCGTTATGGCACGTCGCCAAAACCATAAATTAACTGAAAAAGCGACCAGCGGCGAAGAAGACATCTTTACCCTGCCGGAGCAAATCACAGCCCCAATACACGGGTTGGAGAAAGACGGGCAAGACTTTGTCAATGCCCTATTGCTGAGCTATCGCTTCGGCCATGATATTTTTGATACGCCGACACCGCATCATGAAGATTGGATAATGCTGTTTGCGATTTTGACCAATGAGGCGGCGGGGCGCGCCACGGTCACCAAAAACATTGTTGAAATCACCGGCCGCGCCTATGGCACGGTGCGCAGCTCGCTGCATCGGTTTGAAGAGCTTGGCTATATTGAGCCGAACCAACGCATTGGCCGCTCCGACCTTTATGTGCCGACAAAAAAAATGAAGAAAACGGTTAACGTATTTGCCAAAAACTTCTGGGAACAAGTCGGGCAAGCACGCCGCTCACGCAGTCGGGTGCGCAATCCCGCTTAACCGCTTTTTATCATCCGGCTTTGCCTGACGCGCCAAGCACACTATAATCATGGGCAGTTAGATTTTTCTCAGGAAACAATATGTCAGGCGAAACTCACACCCTAGAAGCGCGCTGGGGCATCAACCCAATGGCGGCTTATCTCGGCGGCATCGCCACTTGGTTTACCTCGCATGGCCTGCAATTCGTTATGGTGCCGACTTTGGTTGTCGTCACTTTGGGTGGCTCAGCCGCACAACTGGCAGCGGCGCAAGTGGCACTGGCCCTGCCGCAAGTTTTCTTGATGCTTTATGCCGGCAGTGTTGCCGATAAAAATGACAGCCGAAAGATTTTGCTGGTGGTCAATATTCTGGCCGCCTTACCGCCAATGGCCCTAGGCTGGCTGACTTATCAAGAGGCCGTTGCCTATTGGCACATTATTGTTTTCGCGCTTTTCATGAGTGCCACTTTTGCCTTTATGGTGCCGACCCGCGATGCGCTTTTATCGCGCGTTGCCACCGGCAATATGCAAACCGCCGTGATGATGGCGTTGCTGGCGCAATTCGGCGCTCAATTACTGGGCTATATTTTGGCCGGGGCTGCCGCGCCATTTGCCGGACCTTGGGCCCTCTTGGCCATGCAAAGCGTGGCATTGCTGGTCGGCTTTGCTTTGACCTTGTGCCTGCCCGACTTTCCGCCGATACCACATTCAGAAGCTGATGCTGTGGCAGAAGGCGACGACCAAAAAGATTGGAAGTCGGGTTTTCTGATTGTTTGGAATTCATCCATCATGCGGCCGGTGATTATCTCATCTGTCGGCACCGGCATTTTCTTTATCGGTATTTTCATGGTGACGCTGCCGGTGATTGTCACGCAAATATTTGACGGCGGCCAGTTGGAAATCTCGATTTTGAACTTCACTTTTTGGGGCGGCACGATTGCCTCCACCATCGCCATGATGGCGCGGCGTCCGGTAGAACGGCGTGGTCGCGCCATGACCGCCGCCTTATTGGTCGGTTGCGCCGCCTTGCTCACCGTGCCTATCGCGCCCAGCTTTACCGCGCTATGCGTCATTGCCGGTATTTGGGGGCTGGCCGCCGGGGTTAATATGACAATGGCGCGAACCATTGTGCAGGTTGAAGCACCGGCCAAAGCGCGGGCCCGCGTCATGGCAGTTTACAGCCTCGGCTTTATGGGCTCCGCACCGATTGGCGCAACTTTAACCGGCATCGCCACCGAGTTTGTTGGGCCACTCATCACCACATTCGCCTCGGCGTTGATGATGGCGGCCATGATATTGGCGCTGATTGCCAGCACGCCGGTATGGTCCATTATGCGGCGTGATGACGAGCTGGCTTAGCTGAACTTGCGCTCATCCCACCAAGGATAAAACTCCGGCATGTCGCTGCTTGGCGCGTCTTTAAATTCAGGCGCGCGTTTTTCAAGAAATGACACCACACCCTCTTTCGCGTCTGATTGGCGCCCGCGACCGAAGATGGCTTTACTGTCGACCTTATGCGCTTCCATTGGGTGGTCGGCACCCAACATGCGCCACATCATTTGACGGGTCATGCTGACTGAAACCGGCGAGCTCATTTGTGTCATTTGCAACGCTATTTCTTTGGCCCGTGCCAGCAAATCGGCTTGCGGCACAATCTCACTAATCAGACCGCCGCGCAGCGCTTCTTCAGCACCAAACACGTCGCCCGAATAGCACCATTGCAAGGCTTGCGAAATACCGACAATGCGCGGCAAAAACCAGCTTGAACACGCTTCCGGCACAATACCGCGACGGGCAAAAACAAAGCCGAAGCGGGCATTGTCAGATGCGATACGAATGTCCATCGGCAATTGCATGGTCACGCCAACGCCAACGGCAGCGCCGTTAATCGCGCCAATAACCGGCTTAATGCATTCATAAATGCGCAAGGTCATCATACCGCCGCCATCGCGAATATCTTCGCTCGACCAGTTAATGCCGCCATCATCTCCAAGCACATCAGATTTTTTGCCGCCATCGCTGCGCTCGGCATAATTAAATGTTTTATCGCCTTGCGATAAATCAGCGCCGGCACAAAAAGCACGCTCGCCATGGCCGGTGAAAATCACCGCCCGCACATCATCATTATTATCGGCCTCATCCAGCGCGCTGTTCACTTCATGCATCATGCGCGCGGTAAACGCGTTCATCGCCTCAGGCCGATGCAGGGTCAGCACCATAATGCCGTTTTCATCAATCTCGGTTTTAATCTGTTCATAATCTGACATTTTGTCTGTCTCCCTCAGCAGATACTTGCCGAAACTTTCCATATCTCTATAGTTCTTGGCAATAGGACATTTTAGGAGGAGAGAATGCATCCTTATATTCACGCACAAAACATACCGGACCAGCCTGCCTATATTATGGCGTCAACCGATGAGGTTGTGACTTATAAGCAGCTGAATGATCGTTCCAATCAAGTGGCGCAATTGGCCCGCGCCCGCGGTCTGGAAATCGGTGACGGCATTGCCATTTTCATGGAGAACAATGCGCATTTCTTGGAAATTTGCTGGGCCGCGCAACGCGCCGGTCTTTACTTCACCGCCGTCTCATCTCGCCTGACCGCCGCTGAAGTTGAATATATCGTCAAAGATTGCGGCGCAAAGCTGCTCTTCACCTCCGACTATATGAAAGAAGAAGCAGAGAAGCTGGTACCGCTGCTGCCCGATATGGCAGGCATGTTTATGGTCGGCGAAGCGTCTGACGGTTATGACGCCTATTTACCGGCACGCGACGCTATGCCGGCTGAACCGGTGGCAGATGAAACGCAAGGCATGGATATGCTTTATTCATCCGGCACAACCGGCCGCCCGAAAGGCATTCGCCGCCCGTTAACCGGTCACAAGATTGAAGAATCCGATGCGCTTTTGGGCCTTGTCACTTTGCTTTATGGATTTGACGATAAATCGATTTATTTGTCGCCGGCACCGCTCTATCACGCTGCGCCTTTGCGCTATAATATGGCGGCACAAGCGGTTGGCACCACCTGCATCATCATGGAAAACTTCGACCCTGAGCAAGCTTTGGCGCTGATTGAAAAACACAAATGCAATAAGAGCCAATGGGTGCCGACCATGTTTGTTCGGATGCTGAAATTGCCCGAAGATGTGCGCAATAAATATGATGTCTCAAGCATGCAAACCGCCATTCACGCGGCCGCGCCTTGCCCGATACCGATTAAAGAACAGATGATCGATTGGTGGGGGCCGGTGATTTATGAATATTATGCCGGTTCTGAAGGCAATGGCTTCACGCAACTTAATTCGGAAGAATGGTTGGCGCATAAAGGCTCAGTCGGCACAGCGCTGACCGGCGTGCTACATATTTGCGATGAAGAAGGCAATGAATTGCCGGTCGGCGAAAGCGGCGCGATTTTCTTTGAACAACCGGATGTCGATGCACCGACTTTCGAATATTATAATGATGAAAAGAAAACTGCCGAG
>CBFIHY010000073.1:0-7677 GCA_965662315.1 Alphaproteobacteria bacterium | reverse complement strand
GGGGAGGAGAAACAAAAGGCGCACCGGGCGGGGCTCACAAGCAGGTTTAATAAAGCGCGCGAATGAGACAACAGCGTGACACAAATAAGGCCATTTAAAGGCAATTCTTGGCCCCCGCAGAACTTGCAATCCGGCGCGCAAGCGGTCACGATAAGGGATGAGCAAATCACGCAAATCTCTGGTCATTGTCGGCAATGCGTTTGAGCGCGAAAGACAGGCCAAAGCGCGCGGGCCAAAACGGGTAATGTGGACGCGCGATGAACTGGCTGATTTATTGAATGTTTATGGCCGCTTTGTCGCCGCCGGTCATTGGCGCGATTATGCGGTTAATGATGGCCGCGAGGCGGCGGCGTTTTCGATATTTCGCCGCTCCAGCGAAGTGCCGCTATTTCGTATTGATAAAGTTCCCGCCTTACGCCGCAAGCAAGGGCAATATGTGCTGCACGCCATGGATGGGCGGGTTTTGCGCCGCGGCCCTGATTTGCCGGCACTGATGCGATTTTTCGACCGCAAAGCCCTGCATATTGTCGAATAAAAACCGGCCCGTCAGATATCACTCACGGGCCGGCTGAAGTTTTTCGCCAATGCGGCTTTTATCTAATCGCGATTGCCTAAGAATTGCAGCAAGAACAAGAACATATTGATAAAGTCCAAATACAGGCGCAGCGCCCCCATAATGGCTTTCTTCTCAGCGATTTCGCGGCTGTCACCGGCGAAATAAATCCGCTTAATGTCTTGCGTGTCATAGGCCGTCAGTCCGGCAAAAACCAGCACGCCAATGACTGAAATGACAAAATGCATGGCGGAGCTTTGCAGGAAGAAATTGACGATTGAGGCCAGAATAATGCCGATAAGGCCCATAAACAAAAACGAGCCCATGCCGCTTAAATCGCGCTTGGTGGTATAGCCATAAAGCGACAATGCGCCAAAAGAGGCGGCGGTAATCAGGAAAGTCCGGACCACGGAAACGCCGGTAAAGGCCAGCAGCACATAAGACAGGGACAGGCCGGTTAAGGCGGCATAAATCCAGAAAGTGGTTTTCGCCGCGCGTTCGCTCATTTTGTGCAAGCGCGCCGACAGATATAAAACCATGCCGAGCGGTGCCAAAACGACCAGCCAAATCAATGGCGTTTGCGCCAAGGCGACATAAATGCCGGAAGCCGCGCCAATATAGGCAGTGATTGCTGTCGCCAGCAAACCAAGGCCCATATAATTATAGACTTTGGTCATATAAATCCGCAGGCCTTCATCGACATATTGGCCGGCGGCTGCAGATTGGGTGGTTTGATCGGGTGCCCGATTATCAGCCATCACACAAATCCTTTTTAAAATGTTTCATCGAAGCTTATATCAGCATAAATCGTGTCGATTTCAAGACCGATTAGGGCAATTGCACATGAATTTAACAAAATGTCGCTGCCGGATGAAAGCGCCCTTTTTGTCTATTCAGTGCGCAAAACCGGCGCTGCCGGTGCCCCCAAAGCCCGATAGGTGCCGATAAGGCCCAAAGTCACGGTCAAACTGACGGCGCCGATAACCGTTACCGCCAAGGTCAGCGGCAAAAACACGAATTTTGCCTGCATCGCACCGACAATCAGCGCATAAGCCGCCAACGTCCCGGCTGCCGCCGCAATCAAGGCGGCGCCCAGCCCCATCAACGCATATTCCAGCGCAAAAGCCAGCATGATACGCCGCCGTGTCGCGCCCAATACTTTCATCACCACCGCATCATAAACCCGCGCCCGATGACCGCTGGCCATGGCACCGGCCAGCACCAAAATACCGGCCAGCATGGTCACCGCACTCATTGCGCGAATGCCAAGGCCGAGATTGTTCAAAATATCGCGCATGGAGGCGATCGCCTCTTTCACCCGAATAATCGTAATATTGGGATAGTCACGGGCAATGGCGCGGGCAAAAACCGCTTCCTTATCTGCCGCCAGGCTGAGCGTTGCCAAATAGCTATGCGGCGCATATTGCAAAGGATTGGGCGAAAACACCATGAGGAAATTCATCCCGCCGGAGGCCCAATCAATATAGCGCAAATTGGCAATCTCAGCCTCAAGCGGGCGACCCAGCACATTGACGCTTATCTTATCGCCAACCGCCAGCCCCAATTCACCCGCTTCTTCGGCCGAAAAAGAAACCAAGGGCGGACCGGCATAATCTTCCGGCCACCATGCGCCATCAACAATCTCGCCGCCTTCCGGCTGGGTCGCCGCATAAGTCAAACCGCGATCGCCACGTAACACCCATGCCGCTTCCGGTGGTGGATTGAAATCAGCCGCCGCAATGCCGTTTAAAGAGAGGATTTGCCCGCGCAACATGGCGGCACTTTCAATTTGCTCGACATTGAAATCGCGCCGCGCCGTATCCAATACCGGCTCGATTTGCTGCGGGCCGACATCCAATAAAAAGAAGCTCGGCGTGCGCTCCGGCAAATCATCAGTGATTTGCGCATTAATATTGCCATCGACCATAGAAATCGCCGATAGCAGCGTCACGCTGAGACCGATGGATAACATCACCGCGCGCACCGGCGCTTGCGGGCGGGTAATATTGGCCAAAGCCAAACGCAATTCCGGACGCTTCGGACGGCCGGCTTTTTTGGCCAACACCACCAAAACCGACGCTGCCCCGCGTAACGCCAAATAAGATAAAGCGACGCCGACACCAAACCATAGGGCGACATCGCGGCGTTCTGAAATCAGCACCGCCAAAGCGGCCAGCCCAATAAAACAGGCTAAAATCGCCAGCACATAGCGCATGGGCGGCCAACCGTCTGCATCTTCTGCATCGGCCCGAAACAAAGAAGTCACCGGCGTCAATTCTACCCGCCCCAAGGGCCACAGCGCAAAAGCGGCAGCCGAAAGCAACCCGAAACCGGCGGCAGCCGCCAACGGTTCGGGATATAGCGCCAGCACCATTTTAACCGGCAGCAGCGCGCCGAAAAGAAATTGAATAAGCGCCGGTGTCGCCGCACCAAGAGTGAGCCCGACCAGCAAAGCCAGAAAACTGAGCGCTGCAATTTGCACCGCATAAATGCGAAAAATAAACCGCCCCGAGCCGCCCAAAGCCTTAATCACCGCAATGGTTTCGCGGCGGCGTTGCAAATAAGCGTTAATGGCATTGCCGACACCAACCCCGCCAACCACCAAGGCGGTCAGACCGACAAGCGTCAAAAACAAACCAAGCCGTTCAATAAAGCGGCGCATTGAGGGCGAGGCATCGCTGCGGTCGCGCACCCGCCAACCGGCGAGCGGAAAGGTTTCTGCCGCTTGCCGCGCCAAAACCTTCACCGCCTCATTATCAGCCTGTGGCGGCATTTGCAGGCGGTAATGATAATTGACCAAAGCGCCCTCGCGCAGCAATCCGGCAGCGGTTAACGCTTGATGGCTAAGCATCAAGCGTGGGGCCAGCGGGAAGCCACCGGCATTGCGGTCCGGTTCTGAGGCGATCAACGCATTGAGCTGCACGCCAATCGTACCAAGTGTCACCCTATCGCCAACCGACAGGCCCATGCGGTCCAGCAAGCCTTGCTCGGCCACCGCGCCATAAATTATTTCACCGGCTTGATTTTCAGATGCCAAAGCGGCAGACAGTTTAATATCGCGGTCGAGCACCATCTCGCCATATAGCGGATAGGCTTTATCAACCGCTTTCGCCTCGACCAGCATCGCCTCATCATGTCGACGCGCCATCACCCGCATTGTGGCAATTTCCGAGACTTTGGCATTCGCCTCCAACCAGCTACGCTCATCTTTATTGGCGGCACGATGGACCAGCCGCATATCAATATCACCGCCCAATATGGCTTGCCCTTGCGCCGCCATGCCGGCGACCAATGCACTGGACAGCGAGCCGACCGCGGCAATGGTAAAAATGCCCAAAATCAAACACAGAAGAAAAATCCGAAAACCGGATAAAAAGCCGCCACCGGCCCCGCCGCGCATTTCGCGCCGAGCCAAGGTGATGGCCAATCGCCAACCGAGACGCCCGCCCATTGGCGTGGCTGCGTTTTTATCTGCCATTAAACCAGCACCCCATCGCGCATGGTCAAATTGCGGTCGCACAGAGCGGCCAGCTTGGCATCATGGGTAATCAACAAAAGCGTCGTATTGCGGGTTTTCGCCAAATTCAAAATAAGCTGCATAATCGCATCACCGGTTTTCTGGTCGAGATTGCCGGTCGGCTCATCGGCAAATAAAACCGGCGGGTCAGCCACCAAGGCACGGGCCAGTGCAACGCGCTGCTGCTCGCCACCCGACATTTGCGCCGGATAATGATTTTCCCTATCTGCCAGACCGACCTCGGCCAACATGGCCGCAGCACGCGCCCGGCAATCAGCCTCGCCGGCCAGTTCCAAAGGCAGGGCGGTATTTTCAAGCGCCGTCATGGTCGGCACCAGATGAAAGCTTTGAAAGACAATGCCGATATGGGTACGCCGAAAGCGCGCCAAATCATCTTCGCTCATCGCCGTATAATCATGCGTTGCAACCTCAACGCGGCCGCCGGTCGGCGGTTCCAATCCGGCCAAGACCATTAATAATGTGGTCTTGCCGGAGCCGGACGGGCCGATAAGGCCGACCGCTTCGCCGGCTTCAATCTGCAAGTCAATGCCACGAAGAATATTGACGTCACCGGCACGACTGGGCAGGGTAACGGTGAGATTTTCAGTCTTGATCATTTATGAAGCCAATCCTTTAAGGCCGGATGAGTTTATGTCCTATCTTCAACGCCGCTTGGCGTCAAACCTGTCACAGCCATACCGGCCTTGCAGTGTCGCATTAGTTACGCTTTTTGTCGTCGCTTGGATGAGTTTTGCCACCGCGCAAGCCGAAACCGCCAAACCGGGCAAATTGCATTTGGTGGCTTTGGGCGACAGCTTGACCGCCGGTTATGGGCTGTCGCCGCGCGATGGGTTTGTGCCGCAATTGGAAGCGGCCTTGGCGGCGCGCGGATATCAGGTGAAAGTTCATAATGGCGGCGTGTCGGGCGATACCAGTTCCGGCGGCTTGGCACGGCTCGATTGGGTGGTCGGCCCGCACGCGCAAGCGGTGATTATTGAACTGGGCGCCAATGATATGTTGCGCGGCATTTCCCCGAAAGTGACCGAGAAGAATTTGCGCGCAATGATTGAAAAATTGCAAGCGCGGGGCCTGCCTATTTTATTGGCCGGCATGCTGGCCGCTCCCAATCTCGGGCCGCAATATGAAAATCAATTCAACAATCTTTATCCGAGGCTGGCGCGAGAATACGGTCTTGTCTATTATCCGTTTTTCTTGGACGGGGTCGCCGCCAATCCGAAACTCAATCTCGGTGACGGCATTCATCCCAATGCGGATGGCATTGCCATTATCGTTGATAAAATTTTGCCATCAGTGGAGAGGCTGTTGGCGCGCATTAATTCTTAATTTCACGGAGACAGTAAAATGGAATATCGCCAGCTTGGCCGTACCGATATTAACGTCAGCTCAATTTGCCTCGGCACAATGACCTGGGGTGAACAAAACACCGAGGCCGAAGGGCATGAGCAAATGGACTATGCGGTGGAAATGGGAATTAATTTTTTCGACACGGCAGAAATGTATGCGGTGCCGCCACGGCCTGAAACACAAGGCAAGACGGAAGAAATAATCGGCACTTGGTTTCAAAAAACCGGCAAGCGGGAAGATATTATTCTGGCGACAAAAGTCGCCGGTCGCGCGCCGATGACTTGGCTGCGCGATGATGAAAGCGCGACCGAGCACACACGCGCGCAAATTATGGAAGCGGTTGATAAAAGCTTGGCACGGCTTCAAACCGATTATATCGATCTTTATCAATTGCATTGGCCGGACCGCCCCATTCGCATTTTCGGCGGCTTGGGCCATAAGGAAATGGGCGGCGAGATTAACCGCATTGAAGATATTTTGGGCGTGCTGGCCGATATTCAAAAGGCCGGCAAAGTGCGCCATTTCGGCCTATCGAATGAAACGCCGTGGGGGATTATGAAGTTTCTGCAATATGCCGAAATGGATGCCTCGCTGCCGCGCATCGTTTCAGTGCAAAATGCCTATAATTTGCTGAACCGGATTTATGAGCTGGGCAGTTCTGAGATTTTCCACCGCGAAGATGTCGGCTTGCTGGCTTATTCGCCATTGGCGCAAGGCTATTTGACCGGCAAATATCAGGGCGGTGCCATGCCGCAAGGCTCGCGTAAACAATTATTTGACCGCCTGCAACGCTATGAGGTGGACGGGGCTGAAGAGGTGATTGACAGCTATTTGGCGATTGCCAAAAAATACGGGCTGGATGCTTCGCAATTGGCCAATCAATTTGTTACCACGCGCGATTTTGTCACCTCAAATATTATCGGGGCCACCAGCATGGAACAGTTGAAACTGGCCGTCACCAGTGTTGATATTGACCTGACCGATGAGATTTTGGCCGATATTGATAAGGTGCATTTGCGCGCCCCCAATTTGTGCCCATAATCGGGTGAATTTTGCTGCAAACCAAAATTAGGTGAACCCGAAAGAGGGAGCCGGAAATTGGGCAAAAAAAGGATATGAGATGGTCGAGAAACTAACCAATGCCGAGAAAAAAGCCGCTTTGGCCAAGCTGAAAGGCTGGAAGAAAGTCAGCGGTCGCGATGCGATAAAAAAGACCTTTATCTTCGCCGATTTCAACGCCGCTTTCGGCTGGATGAGCCGCATTGCGATGATGGCTGAAAAGCTCGACCATCATCCCGAATGGGATAATGTTTATAAAACCGTCAATGTGGTGCTGACCACACATGATGCGGGCGGGCTGTCGCTTCTCGATATAAAATTGGCGCGGTTTATGGACAAAACAGCCGGCGCGGCCGGGCGGCAAAAGTAAATGCGACAGGCGCGCATCAGTATGGCCGATATTGCGGTATTGGCCCTGCTGGCGGCGCTGGCCATTGGCACTGCAATTTTGCAAAATCGCCATCAAGCCATGGCGCTGCATGACCGCGATATTCGCCATATTATCGAAGCGCAAATCGATGCATTTCACCGCCAAGATGGCGATACGGCTTTCGGCTTTGCCTCACCCGAATTGAAAGCGCAATTCGGCGAAGCGCAAATTTTTATGGCGATGGTGCGGGCGCATTATCGACCGGTCTATATGGCGGCACGGGTCAGTTTTTCCGGCAAGGCGCGCGCCATTGCCGAACGGCCTGAAACGCGTTTGCAAATCGTTCATCTGGTTGATGATCGCGGCACCGGCCATAAGGCCCGTTACATGATGCAAAAACAGCCGGACGGATCTTGGAAGATCGCCGGCTGTCAATTAATGCCGACCGAACAATTGGATATTTGATCGGTCGGCTTTTCTTTGCCCTAGCGGGGGACGCCTTTTCCCCTAGCGGGGGGCCATGCGAATAGCACCGTCAAGGCGCACATCTTCACCGTTAAAATAATTTACTTCGCACATGGTTGCGGCCAGCTTGGCATATTCTTGCGGCAAGCCAAGGCGTGACGGATATGGCACCATTGCGCCCAGCGCTTGGCGAACATTTTCCGGCGCACCGGCCAGCAGCGGCGTATCGAAAATACCCGGCAAAATCGTGTTGACGCGAATGCCTTCACGCGATAAATCGCGGGCAATCGGCAAGGTCATGCCGACAACACCGGCTTTTGAGGCCGAATATGACGCTTGGCCAATCTG
>CBFIHY010000072.1:0-7680 GCA_965662315.1 Alphaproteobacteria bacterium | reverse complement strand
CCGCGGCGATGCCGATTTGGTTTCCATGGCGCGGCCAATGCTGGCTGACAGCCAATTTATGGTGAAGGCGGCGGAAGACCGGGCTGACGAGATCAACACCTGTATTGCCTGCAATCAGGCCTGCCTCGACCATACATTTGGCGGCAAAACAACAAGTTGCTTGGTTAATCCGCGCGCTTGCCATGAAACGCTGCTGTCATATGAGCCGACAAAAGCGGCGAAAAGCATTGCGGTGATTGGCGCCGGACCTGCCGGTTTGGCTTATGCCACTGTGGCGGCAGAACGCGGCCATAAAGTGTCATTATTTGATGCGGCTGATGAGATTGGTGGGCAGTTCAATCTGGCCAAGCTGGTGCCGGGCAAGGAAGAGTTTTACGAGACCATTCGTTATTACGGCAAAATGATTGAGAAGCTGGGTATTGATCTGCACCTCAATACTCGCGCAGATGCCGATATGCTGGACGGTTTTGACCATGTGGTTGTTGCCACCGGCATCAGCCCGCGCGTGCCGAATGTTGAAGGCATTGAGCACGAAAAAGCAGTGAGCTATGTCGACGTGCTGAAGGGCCGCAAACCGGTTGGCAAGCGTGTTGCCATTATGGGCGCAGGCGGCATTGGCTTTGATGTCGCCGATACGATTTCGCATGACGGCCCATCCGGCGCGATGGATGTCGATGTCTTCGCCAAGGAATGGGGCGTCGATTTCGAAAACCATCCGCGCGGCGGTGTCACCGGTATTGAACCGCAAGTGGCCAGTGCCGACCGCGAGATTTTCCTGATGCAACGCAAAGAAACTTCGGTTGGCAAAGGGCTGGGCAAAACCACCGGTTGGACGCATCGCCTGACTTTACAACGGCGCGGTGTGAAAATGATGAATGCGATTGAATATCGCAAAATCGATGATGCGGGCTTGCATATTACGGCCAATGGAAAGCCGGATATTCTGGATGTCGACACGGTGATTGTTTGTGCCGGACAAGAGCCGCTGCGTGATTTGCACGATGCATTAGAGGCCAAAGGCGCATCGGTTGAACTGGTCGGTGGGGCCTATGAAGCGGCTGAATTGGACGCCAAAGCAGCGATTAAACAAGCATCCGAATTGGCAGCTAAAATCTAGCTTTCCGAGAGCAAATCTCGTTTTACGCGATAAGTGCTTCTACCGTCTCGATATTCAGCTGCCCGGCCAATCCGGCCGTGCGGTGAACACTGATGGCTTGATATTCAGCCGACGCAATCATTTCACCCATCGCGGCGCGGCTTGGATATTTGACGACAGCCACCAAATCCCACAAATCCTCAACCTCGCCTACCATTAGCCGCTCGACACCGCCTGAAAACACCATATCACCGCCTAAGTTTTTGATGATTTTGGTCACGCCCTTGCTGTAAATCGCATAGGCCTCAGCGCCGCTCATCTGTTTGCCGTGCAATTCATGGTCGGCCGGATAATCGGCTTTTTCTTTCAATTTAAGCAAATTAACCATGCAAATCGGTTTGCCATGCGGGTCTTCGGCAAAGCCTTTTAATTGGTCATGGGTCGGCATGACGGCGTTTTCATATTTCATTTTGTAATTCCTCTGCCCTTTTCCGGTCGTGCTTGCGGCAAATTAGTGCATGACGCGACGGCCAAATTTGGCTATCCAACGCGAAACCTGCCATATGGTAAAAAAAAATACCAGATAAGGCGGTAATTTAACTTTTTTGCGTTATATTTAAACAAGAACAGATACTGGGCAGTTAAATGGAATTTGATCCTGAAAATCATGACACGCAGGACATTGTGGAGGCGCCCGCGCGACGGCGACTGCCAATAAGCCGTTCGGTCATTACTTCTATTATTGTTTTTCTCGGCCTCATGGTCTGGTTGGTCACCGGCTTGATGCTGAATGACGACACGGTTGAGGCGGCTGTGGCGATTAATGTCGCCAAACCGGCGCAAAGCAGTTTCAGCGTCGTGGTGCAAGAGCTTGAAGCCAAGCCTTATCCGAATGAGATTATTCTGCAGGCGCGCAGCGAGGCCGATAAGGTGGTCACGATTGCGGCGGAGACCGGCGGCACCATTTCGGCCCTGCCGGTTGAAAAAGGCGCATTTGTACAAAAAGACCAAATTATCTGCAGTATTGATGTCGGCGCGCGCAAAGCCAATCTCGACCAGGCTCGCGCCCAACGCGATGCCCGCAAGATTGAATATAATGCCGCCCGCAAACTGAATAAGCAGGGCCATACATCGAAAAGCCAGCTTGCCGCCACACGGGCCGCCTATGACAGCGCCGTCGCCGCGGTAAAAGTTGCTTTGGTGGAATTGGAGCGGACCAAAATCCGTGCGCCGTTTGACGGCATTCTCGACCGCCAACCCGTGAAGCTGGGCCATTTTATGGCCCCGGGTCAGCCCTGCGGCACGATTATCGACAAAGATCCGCTGCTGATTGTCGGCTATATTGCTGAGAAGCAAGTCAATCAAATCAGCATTGGCGCGCGTGGCACGGCAAAACTGTCAACCGGTGAAACCACTGACGGGGTTATTCGCTATATTGCCGAGACGCCGAATATGGCGACGCGCACTTTCCGCGTTGAGATGGAAGTCAGCAATAAAGACCTTGCTTTGCGCGACGGCATGACCGCAGAAATGCGCGTCAAATCCGGTGAAGTGCTGGCAACACGCGTGCCGCAAAGCACTTTGACTTTATCCGATAGCGGAAAGTTGAGCGTGCGGGTTGTTGATAATGGTCGCGTTGCATTGCGTCCGGTAAGCGTTTTGGCAGATGACCAAAACGGCGCAGTGGTTGCCGGTCTGGCGGCTCGCGAAAAAGTGATTATTCGCGGTGGTGAATATACCCGCGATGGCCGCGCCGTTGATTTTAAAATTGAGCCGCTTGCTGAAGCACAGCAAAATTAGGAAGGGTTAGCATGTTCGCTTTTATAACAGCCGCAATGCGCCGTAGCCGCGCTGTGTTGACCATTCTATTTGCCCTGCTGATGGGCGGGTTAAGCTCGTATTACACGCTGCCGCGTGAAGCCGACCCCGATATTCCCATTCCGATTGTTTATGTCAGCGTGGTGCTGCCCGGCATTTCGCCGGCCGATGCTGAGCGGCTATTGGTTAAGCCGATGGAATTGGAACTGCGCACGCTAACCGGCTTGAAAGAAATGCGGTCGGCGGCGGCGCAAAATTACGGCGCGGTATTGCTGGAATTTGACGTCAGCTTTGACAAAGACCAAGCGCTGCTGGATGTGCGAGAGAAAATGGATCAGGTAAAATCCGAATTGCCGGATGATGCCGAAGAGCCGACAATTAAGGAATTCAATGCCGGCTTGTTTCCGGTGATTATGGTCAATCTCACCAGCACCGGTTCTGAGCGCGAGCTATATCGCCATGCCAAGCAGCTGAAAGAAGAAATATCCGGCATGTCCAGCGTGCTGGAGGCCAAGCTGGTCGGTCATCGCGAAGAAGTGCTTGAGGTCATTATCGACCCGCGGGCGATGGAAAATTATAACATCACCGCCAATGAATTATATTCCGTGCTGGCGCGCAATAACCAGCTTGTGCCTGCCGGTGCGATTGATAGCGGTCAAGGACGCTTCTCCCTTTCCGTGCCCGGCTTGATTGAGAATACGCAAGATATTTCCCAAATTCCGATTAAGACGCAGGGCGACGCGGTGGTGCAGCTCAGCGATGTGGCGGATATTCGCCGCAGCTTTAAAGACCAAAATATTTATGCGCGATTTAATGGCGAGCCGACCATTTCAATTGAAGTGGTGAAACGCCTCGGCGCCAATGTCATTCAAACAACGCAAGAAGTGCGCGCGCTATCCGTCGACTATACGCAAGACTGGCCGGAAAATATCAATGTCGATTTCTCATCCGATATTTCCAGCTTCATTTTCGAGATGCTCGGTTCGTTGGAAATCTCGATTTCCAATGCGATTTTGCTGGTGATGATTTTGGTTATCGCCGCGCTTGGCTTACGCTCAGCCTTGCTGGTTGGGCTGTCCATTCCAACCTCTTTTCTTGTCGGCTTTTTGATTGTCGACCTTTTGGGCTACACGCTGAATATGATGATTATGTTCGGCTTTATTCTCTCTGTCGGCATTTTGGTCGATGGCGCGATTGTGGTGGTTGAATATGCCGACCGCAAAATGGCTGAAGGGATGAACCGTCGCGAAGCCTATGCTATGGCGTCATCACGCATGTTCTGGCCGATTTTATCATCGACCGGAACCACGCTCGCAGCCTTTGGGCCGATGCTGTTTTGGCCCGGCGTGAGCGGAAAATTCATGAGCTATTTGCCGATTACCGTTATCATTCTACTCACCGCTTCTTTATTTACCGCGATGGTATTTTTGCCGGTGGTTGGCGGCTTGGTCGGAAAATCCGAGCAAGAAGGCGATGAATTATTGACCAGTCTTGCCGGTGATAAGCGCATTAGCGTGCGCGACATGAAAGGTCTGACCGGCTCTTACTTGCGCTTCCTGAAAAGCTGCATGAACTGGCCGCTGACAACTATTGGTGTGGCGGTGGCCATTCTCTATTCGGTTATCGTCTTGCATGACCGCTATAGCCAAGGGGTTGAGTTTTCTGTCGCTATTGAGCCTTACCAAATAAATGTCGTTGTCAAAGGCCGTGGCAATCTCTCGGTCGACGAAGCCGACCAAGCGACAAAGCTGGTGGAGCGTATCATTCTGGATATTCCGGGCGTTGAAGCCGCTTTCGCGCAAGCCGGACCGGCCATCGGTTCAGGCGGCGGTGGGCCCAGCATGGGCGATGGAGACATTCCCGCCGATGCGATTGGCATAATTCGGGTCGAGTTCACGCATTACTCAACCCGCATGCCGGCAACCCAAATCATGCGGGAAATTTCTGAACGCAGTCTCAACCTCGCCGGTATTGAAGTCGAGGTGCAAGAACGCGAACAAGGGCCGCCGCAAGGCAAAGGCATTGAGATTGAGTTAAGCGGCCAAAACCTCGCCGCTCTGACGGACGCGGCCAATACGATTAAGGCCTATTTCTATAGCCGCGATGATTTATATGCCGATATTGAAGATACGCTGCCGCTGCCCGGCATTGAATGGAATATGGCGGTTGACCGCGAAGCGGCAGGCCGTTTCCAAGCTGATATTGCGACGCTGGGCAATGTTGTCCAATTGGTTACCAATGGCATTTTAATCGGTCATTATCGCCCTGATGATAGCGATGATGAAATTGAGATACGCGCACGCTATCCATATGACGCACGCTCTTTCGACCAGCTTGATCAATTGCGGGTTTTGACCCCGGCAGGCAATGTGCCGATTACCAATTTCGTTACCCGCGAAGCGGCACAAAAAAGAGACAGTATCGCGCGTGTCGATAGCCGTCGCGTATTGGAAGTGAAAGCCGCCATGGCCATTAATCCGGAAACCGGACAAGAATATCTGGCCACTGATTTGGAGAACGACTTCCTCAAATGGCAGGAAACGCAAGAGTTCCCCAATGGTGTGAATGTTCGATTGCGCGGTGCCAATGAAGAAGCGGCTGAAAGCGCAGCCTTCCTCGGGCGCGCCATGCTGGCCTCGCTTATCTTAATGTTTATTATTTTGCTGATGCAGTTCAACAGTCTGTATTGCACCTTGTTAACGCTTTCCACCGTTGTGCTTTCAACCATTGGCGTGATGTTGGGTATGGTTCTGACCGGACAAACATTCTCCGTCATTATGACCGGCACAGGCATTGTCGCACTGGCCGGTATTGTGGTGAATAATTCAATCGTGCTGATTGATACTTATCAAAGGCTGCTGGATACCGGCATGGATAGGCTGGACGCGATTTTGAAAACCGCAGGACAACGCTTGCGCCCGATTTTGCTGACCACCATCACCACAATGATTGGCCTGCTGCCAATGGCCGTCCAAGTTTCAGTCAATATGTTCCAGCGCACGGTTCAAATTGCCGAGCCGACGGCCGCTTGGTGGGTGCCCTTATCGACAGCGATTATTTTCGGCCTTGGTTTCTCAACCCTGCTGACATTGGTATTGGTGCCGGTGATGCTGTCATTGCCCGACACCTTGCGGGCGCGCTTTAAAGGTTTGCGCAGTAGCGCCGGCAGTCTTCGCGATATGATGGGACGCGGCGGCAATACGCCTGCTGAATGATCGCGCCTATGACGCGCATTCAGTCCGCCAGCTTGTGCCGCCGATAGCTGAACCAGCTTACCGGCAATGCGAGATAATAAGCGACGCTCATGGCGGTGAGCGTAATCCACGGAAAGGTGAACAACATCACCGCCGTGAAGCCGATAAACAACATGAGCGGCAAAACCAAATCGCGGCGAATATGGGTAAACCCCTTGCCGGAAAATGTCGGCACGGTGGAGACCATCAGCAATCCGACAAGCAGTGTATTGGACAGCACAAATAGCGGCAATTCGGCCAAATCAATCAATCCGACAAATTGCAAATAAAGCGGCAACATCACCAAGCCACCGGCCGATGGTGACGGGACGCCGGTGAAAAACCTCGCCTTCCAAGCGGGGCGGTCGGCCTCTTCCATATCGACATTGAAACGGGCCAGTCGCAGCGCGCAGCAAACCGAGTAAATCAGAATAACCGCCCAACCAATGCGTCCGGTCGATTCAAGCGCCCACAGATAAACCAATAAAACCGGCGCAATGCCGAAATTGACGAAGTCAGTCAGCGAGTCCAATTGTGCGCCAAGCGGGCTTTCGGCCTTCAATAGCCGCGCCAAACGCCCGTCAAAAGCATCCAAAAAACCGGCAAGCACAATACAAAACACAGCCAGTTCAAAGCGTTCCGCCAAGCCCTGCCGCAAGGCCGTTAGCCCAAGGCATAAAGCCAGCAAAGTGACCATATTGGGCACAATGCGGCGCAGCGGAAACTGCCGCCCTTTCAGCGTCTCAGCGACCTTCCCGCGGCGCTTGGTTTCAGTGTTTTTCGCAGCTGCCATTTAACCGGTAATCGTTTCGCGTTGTTTTTCTTTGGATTTCAAATCAGCCAGCACGGTTTCACCGGCAATGGCCGATTGCCCGACCGCCACACGCGGCACACTACCTTGCGGCAAATACACATCGCAACGGCTACCGAAACGAATAAGACCGAAACGCTCACCGGCCTGAAATTCTTGCTCTTCATGCGCGAAGCATAAAATGCGCCGCGCCACCAAACCGGCAATTTGCACAACGACAATTTGTTTGCCGTCTTCGGTTTCCACCAACATGGATTGCCGCTCATTGGCATCGCTGGCCTTGTCCAAATCAGCGCTTAAAAACTGGCCGGTGCGATAAAGTGATTTCAACACTGTGCCGGTTACCGGCATGCGGTTCACATGGCAGTTAAAAACATTCATGAAAACCGAAACTCGCGGCAAGGCCTCATCACCCAGCCCAAGTTCAGCCGGCGGGACAGCTTCGGTAATCATATTAACCACGCCATCAGCAGGCGAAATGACCAGCCCCTTGCGCTGCGGTGTTACGCGCGCCGGATCGCGGAAAAACCAAGCACACCAGAGCGTCAAAATAACCCCAAGCCATCCAAGAATTTCAGAAACGAAAAACAGCAAAAGAGTCGCTAAGGCAAAAATTGCGATAAACCGAAAACCTTCCGGATGAATGGGAAACAAAACTGACTTCAATGCGCGCATAATAGCCTCTACTCAGCAGCGTTTTCAGGAACGGCAGAAACACCGTC
>CBFIHY010000071.1:0-8006 GCA_965662315.1 Alphaproteobacteria bacterium | reverse complement strand
GTGACAGGCGAGGTGGTGCTGCGGCTTTATAAGGGCAGTGTTTCCGTCGTGTCGCGCAACAGCCCCTATTCGCTCTATTCAGAAGAACATGTGACGTTTGAAGAAGATGCGGTCTATGACCAGTTCGACGCGGAAGGCTTTATCAAGCTCAACGCGCTGCGGCTGAAATTGCTGGGCAAGCAGAAATAAGTAAACAAAAATAAGTTCGCAGGAGCAAGCGAGAGACAGGGTTAAACCTCTATCTCGTCAAACCCGTTTTGGCGGCAAAAAGCGGTTAAGGTGTTTTTGAGAAGACAGGCAATGGTCATCGGGCCGACACCGCCGGGCACCGGGGTGATATGCGCCGCCACTTCCGCGGCAGCCGCGAAATCAACATCGCCGACCAGACGCGTTTTCCCCTCACCTTTCTCGGGCGCATCATTTTTTTTCGTGATGCGGTTAATGCCGACATCAATCACACACGCGCCGGGCTTCACCCAATCGCCTTTGACCATTTCGGGGGTGCCGACCGCGGCTACCAAAATATCGGCGCTGCGGCAAACCGCGGCCAAATCTTTGGTTCGCGAATGGGCCATGGTGACGGTGCAGTTTTCATTGAGCAATAATTGCGCCACCGGCTTGCCGACCAAATTGGAGCGACCAATAATAACGGCATGCTTGCCGGTTAAATCTTTTAGGGTTTGCTTGGCCAGAATAACGCTGCCGGTCGGCGTGCAGGGGGTCAGCGCATCCAAACCCGACACCAGCCGTCCGGCATTTAACGGATTGAGCCCGTCGACATCTTTGGCCGGATCGATCGTGTCGATGACTTTTTGCTGCGAAATATGCGCCGGCACCGGAAACTGCACCAATATGCCGTTCACATCGGCGTCTTCATTGAGCGCGCGCACTTTTTCCAACAACACCGCTTCCGGCGTGTCTTCGGGCAAGCGAAACTCGTAAGAATTCATCCCCGCCTCTTTGGTCGCAATGCCCTTATTTTTCACATAGACCTGACTGGCTGCATCTTCGCCGACCAGCACCACGGCAAGGCCCGGCTTTTTGCCGTGCGCTGCTTCTAAATCGGCAACCGCGGCGCCAATGCGGCCACGCAATTGCGCTGCAATGTCTTTGCCATCAATTTTCTCTGCCGTCATGAAAAGCGCCCCTTAACCCGCATAAACCATCGGGCCAAGTATTTCCCACATCAGATTGCGCAAAAACATCAATCCGAAAATGACAATAATCGGCGATAAATCCAGCCCGCCCATATCGGGAAGAAATTGTCGGATGCGGCGATAGACCGGCTCGGTCAGCCGGTTCAGTGCATCGCCCAGCATATAAACAAAGCGGTTGCGCATATTGATGACATCAAACGCGACCAGCCAGCTCAACACCGCGGAGGCGATGACAATCCAAATATAAAATTCAATAAGCTGCGAAACCAGCGTCAGCAAAGCGCCCATAAAACCCTCTTTTAAAAGCGAGCAAAGGCGAGAGCTTAAATCACTGCCTCGCCGTCATCCTTCATATAGATTGAATCGCGCGGCTTTGCCATCACACGGCGCACCATTGGCTCGAAAAATTCCAGCGGATAGCTTTCATATTCCGGGTCAAAGCTCGACTGGTCATAAAGATGACAGAACTGAGCGGTATATTCAAAATGCTCATGCTCGCGAAACGCCTCGCGCGCATCGCGGTCAAGGCCGATATGATGGAAGAAATAATAACCCTGAAACACGCCGTGATTTTGCAGCATGAAATAATTCTGTTCTGAAATAAACGGCTTCAAAATGGTTGCACCCAATTCAGCGTGATTGAAAGAACCCAGCAAATCGCCAATATCGTGCAATAAGGCGCAGACAACATATTCTTCATCGCGGCCATCTTTATGCGCGCGGGTTGCGGTTTGCAGGCTGTGTTCCAAACGGTCAACAGCAAAGCCGCCAAAATCGCCACTCAGCATTTTCAAATGCTCGAGCACGCGGTCCGGCAGGCCTTTTGAAAAGGCGCCAAAGGCGGCGGAAATCTTTTGATAATCTTCTTCAGTCCCATCGGCCATGGCGGCAAATTGGGCGCGGTCTTTTGTATCATCAAGCATGGCAATCTCCTCAGAATTTCGAAAATTGTGCCGCAAGATGCCGCAAAAGGCAAATTTTTCTTCACCGTCGGCATTGCCTTTCTGCCGCACTGGCCTAGACTTCCCCCATCTGGAGAAGGAGAGAAAAATGCTTGGATATGTAACCCTCGGCACCAATAATATCGAACAAGCGCGGGCTTTTTACGGCGCGCTTTTGGGCGAACTTGGCATGGCCGAATTATTTGATAATGAACGTCTGTTTTTCTACGGCGCACAACCGCAAGGCCCGTTTGTGGTTATCGGCGGCCCGTATGACGAGCAAGCCGCAACAGTCGGTAATGGCGTCATGGTGGCACTGAATTGCGGCTCAAATGAAAAAATTGATGCGATGCACGCCAAAGCCTTGGAACTGGGCGCCACTGATGATGGCGCGCCGGGTGAACGTGTGCCGGGTGTATTTTACGGCGCCTATGTGCGCGATCCGGACGGCAATAAGCTTTGCTTTTATAAAATGGGCGGCTAAAGCCTAAAAGAAACGACAAATGGCGGCTTTTTCTTAGAATTCAGGCCGCCATTTTTTTCATCTTTCTAGGCGTCTACCTTATGCCTCATCAGGGGCCGGTCGATTGGGCGAGGCATAATTTTTGTCATGAATACCGCGCACGCCGTCAAAGAATGCGTAAATTTCAGCCAAATCAGCCTCTAAATCGCCGCTTGGATAGAGAATACGGTCAACACCGACCGATTTTTTATCGCAATTCACACCGGCCAGAATAATCGGCACATTAGCAGCCACAGCCATATGATAAAATCCGGTTTTCCAATGGGTGCGCGGGCTGCGCGTCCCTTCCGGCGTCACCACCAAATGAAACAGGTCATTTTTCTCAAATTGCTCTGCCATTTGCCCGACATAATCGCGCGCTGAACGGCGGTCGATCGGAATGCCGCCACAAAATCTTAAAAACCAACCGAGCGGCGGCCAAAAAAGCGAGTGTTTGATAAGCACCCGAACTTGCAAATTCAACGCAAAGACCAAGGGCAGAAACAGGCCGAAATCCCAATAAGAGGTATGCGGCGCGACAATCACCACGCATTTTTTAATTCCCTTGGGAATGGTCGGGCCGGGCCGCCAACCGATGAAAATCAGCGCAATCCAGGCTATCAGCTTGGCCAATTGACTGACAATCGGCATGTTGAAAATGGTCATATCACCCTCAAAAATATATTCGTCAAATTATCTTGCGAAATTCTGATAGCGGCTAAATTAACGCCAATGCGTCAAGATGCAATGCCTGCCAAGCTGAGCGCTCTGCCATCACCGCAAACATTTCATCGCCGCGCGCCGTGCGCTCGACAATCATTGACGAAATAACCGCCATAATGAAACCGGAAAAAGCCGCATAGCGATAATCTGCCCAAGCGCGTTCAAAATCATAATCGCCGACACAACCGCCCAATTGCGCGTGATAAGCGGCGACCAATTCTTGTTCTATCGCAGCGCGTTCATCGGGGTTTTTCAAACTGGTTGAAATACAATAAGCAATATCGCCCATTGGCCCGCCGGCCGAAGCGGTTTGCCAATCCAACAAAACCGTGCGCCCTTCGGCATCGGAAAACAGCAAATTATCCAGCCGCAAATCGCCATGCGTCAAAACCACCGGCCCGTCACGGCGCGCCAAATAGGGCTCAAATTGCGCCACTAAATGCGCCCCCATATCGAGAATTTCCTTGTCCAAACGCCCCTCATAACGGGCCCGCCATTCCGGATAAACCGCCTGCATCAGGCCAATGATAAAGCCACGACGCTCATCCGATTGGCTGTAATGCAGAAAGCCGTGATTTTCCAAATTCGGGTCATTCCAATGGCTTTGATGCAAATGCGCCGCCTCACGCAATGTCGCTTCCAATTGGCTGCGTGTGCAGCCATCCATTTGCGCGATTTGCACGGCCGGTGCCATATCCTCAAACAATAAAATACCGTCACCACTGGGCGCATCATAAGCGGTAAAATAGCGGCGCGGCACGCGCGCCGTGCAGCTGTCACCGAAATGCGCATAAAATTGCGTCTCAATTTCATACAAATGCATATTGCGCGCCGTCTCGCGGCTAACCGTATCGGCGGCCGGGCATTTAGCAACCAATGAGCGCGGTAAAGCATCCGCCGCCGTCTCATCTGCCCAATCAAGTGTCAGCCGAAAACTGTCACCAACTTGGCCGGTGCCGACCGGCGCAAACTCAAAACCGCGCAGCGCATTGGCTTTTTGTCCGAATAAATCGGCTAAAAATTCAACGTCAAATTTCTCCGGATGGTCACGCAAGCTCATTTTTGCCTCACCCAATAATCCGGTCGAGCACATCTTCAAAGCCGCTTGGCTTATGCGGGCCGATGAATAATTGCTCTATCACCCCAAGCCCTTTTTGCTCGCTGCCGTTAAAGCTCAGCGTCACATCGCATAGGGCCTGGATATGCAGATTTTCCATTTTTCCGGCTTTCAGCGCCGCTTCCGCCTCATCAAGCGCAAACTCATCAAACGCCACATGCAAAGCGCCATGATGCATGCCATGGTTCCATTCGGGATGAATATAGCCCAGCCCTTGCATGTAAAATATATGCCCTTTCGGCTTTAATGAGACCTCGAGACCGCCGCCTGAAAGCTGCACATGCGATACCCGCCTTGTGCCGTCCAGATATTCGGTTGTGAAATCCATTTGACTGACTTGCGTACGCGCGCCATTGGCGAAATCGTCAAATACCGCTTTTCGGTTCCACGCAACGCCCTCCCCATCATCATTGCTGTGACAGAAAAATGCCGCCTGCTCGAAATTACACGGCGTCCATAACCAGTAAAATTGCTGCGGTGCCGGCGGTACCGGCGCTTGCGCATCGGCCATGCCGACCTGCCGGATGCCCCAGCTGCGATCGCGTGTGCCGCGGCAATGGCTGAGATTGATTTTTGTACCGCGCAAATCAAGTTGCCCTTGCCAATCAATATTTTGTGTTGCCCGCGTCAAATCCATCATCAGCCTTGTGCCTTGGCGACGGGTAAAGCGCGGCTCTTCAATCGGTGCATGGCGCGCTGTGGCGGTTAATGTGCCGGTCAGGCCGCCCTCATTATCGGCCAAAATGATGCGGGTTTCTTGCATCGGTTTGACAATCTCAATGCGCAATGGGCCGATTGACAAATCCAGCCGGTCGCCCAGCATTTCTTTTGAGGTGCGCAGATTATATTGCCGTCCTTCATAAGATAGGGAAAAACTGGCATCCATAATATTCAGTTGCGGATAAACACCGAGCGCGGCGGCGAAGAAGACGCTGCCATCATCGCTATAACCGTTAAAGAAAAACCGGTCATAGAAATTGCGGTCGCTGCCGGCAAAAGCCATTGGCTCCGGCGTTTGGTGCAGCGGATAATCATCGGCCGGTGTCAACATATGCGTCTCCTTGTGCTAGCGGGCAGAAATGCCGCCATCCAGTTTTATCTCAGCGCCGGTCATGAACTTGCTTTCATCGCTGGCCAGATAAACCACCGCATGAGCTACATCATCGGGATCGCCCACTTCACCCAAAGGCACTTGTCGCGCCAATTTTTGCTTTAACTCATCGCGGCTCATCGCGCCGCCCATGCCGTCCAAAATCGGTGTGTCGATAAAAGTCGGGTGAATGGAATTGGAACGGATTTTATAGCCGCGATTGGCGCAATGCAGCGCCACTGATTTGGACAATAGCCAGACCCCGGCTTTGGCCGAATTATACGCCGCCATATTATGGCCGGCGATGAGGCCGGCAATGGAAGAAATGTTGATGATGGAGCCGGGCGCGTGCGGCACCATGAGCGGAATGGCGTATTTGCAGCCCAAAAACACGCTATCGACATCCACTGCATGCACATGTTTCCAAGTCTCGAAATCAGTATCTTCAACCGTTGTGCCGCCGCCAATGCCGGCATTATTCAGCAACACATTCAACCCGCCCATATCTTCATTGGCCGCTGCCAATGCGGCTTTCCAGTTTTCTTCTTGGGTGACATCGAGGCTGTAGGCAAAAGCGTGGCCCGGATGGTCGGCATTAATCTCATCAGCGACGGCTTTAACGCCGGCTTCATTAATATCGCTGAGGGCGACTTTGGCCCCCTCCTTGGCCAGCATAATGGCCGAGGCTTTGCCCAGGCCTGACGCCGCGCCGGTGATGAATGCCATTTTTCCTTTGACCCGCATAACTGTCTCCCGTTTTACGATTGCTGTTTTTTGGATGTATTAAAGACAGCGCGCACCGCCGCCTTGTTTTCTTCTGAGCCGGTCAGCAAGGCATATTGCTCGCGGTCCATGAAAGATGAAAGATGATTGAGCGCATTGGCTTGCGCGTTAATCGCTTGTTTGGACATGCGCACCGGCACCGGCGGCAGGGCCAAGACTTTTGCCGCAAGGCTTTGGGCGGCGGCCAGCGCTTCGCCGGAAGCGGTGACGATATCGACCAGCCCCCAATCGGCGGCCGTAGCAGCGCCGATATTCTCGCCCAAAATAACCAATTGCTTGGCGCGTGACGGGCCGATAAGCGCGGTGATGCGCGGATTGGCCTGCCATGACATATTAATTCCCAAGGGCACTTCCGGCAGGCGAATATCGCAATCACCAGAGGCGGTGCGCCAATCGCATGAGACGGCCAAAGCCAGCCCGCCGCCAATCGCATAACGCTCCATCGCGCAAATGGTGATTTGTTCCAAGGCTTCCCACGCGGCGCACATATCAGGCCCAAGCAACAGCTTTTGGCGTTGCGCCAGCGTATCCAGCCCATGCGTGTGCATATCCGGATCTTTTAAATCGGCGCCGATGGAAAATACCCGCGCGCCGGTGAGAATGACGCAATGGGTTTCAATATCGGTTTTCAGCCAGCGCGCCACATCGCGTAAACCCTCCATGGCTTCGGCGGAAAGCGGGTTCATGCCGCCGCCATAAGCGCCGCGGTCGAGCGTTACTGTGGCCAAGCCGTTTTCGCGCGTCAGGGACACACAATCCGGCAAGTGCAATTGCTGCATGAAAACCTCCCTCACTGGCATATTTCGCCTATCGGTGATTATCGTAGAGGGGCGGCGGTTTTTTGCAAGTGGCTTGCTGGTTGGCGCATAAAAAAGGGCGGCTCCGAAGAACCGCCCTTAAAGTCAGTGTTGCGTTTGGATTAACCACCCAAACGACGGACTTTATCTGCCTAGTCGGCGAACGTTCGCCGGCGTGTAGTAATCCGGTGTCAAACGCTCCAGACCGGTAACCACATTGGCCGGACGGTCTGATTTAAGCTGCAAGGCGATATAACGACCGGCCAGCAGATCATAAATCCACTCACCACCCGTGGTCCAGCAAGTCACCGCTTCAGGCCGATAATCCGGCGCTTGCCCGACTTCCTGCACGCGCCATAATTCGCCGCGTCCGTCATACATTTCACCACCGGTGATTTGCCAGCTATCTTCGTCAAAGCGCAGCACACGCTTGGCATAAATATGCCGTGCGCTGTCTTTCAAGGCACCTTCAACCACCCATTGACGACGCAATTCATAGCGTATCGGGTCAGGATTGGCGTGCCCCGGGGTCAGCAAATCGGCTGATGGCGTCAGATTGACTTGATAGTTGTTTTGGATGGAAAGATTTTCCATCTTGCCACGCACTGTCCAATTATAGCGGTCAGGCGCACCATTATAACCATCATATTGGTCAGACGTGCCGAGACCGTCGCCATTGGTCAGCGGATTGTCATAGGCGATGTTCGGCGCGCGCCGCACCCGCCTTGTGCCCGGGCTGTAAGTCCATGCTTTGCGGCCTTCTTTGGCCATATTCAGCGTTTCATGCACCAGCACCACATTACCGGCACGACGGGCCGGCGCTGAGGTATAGGCGACGAAGTAAATCGAAATATTATCGAGGTCTTCGGCCCGTTGGTTTTGCGCGTTGGAATATG
>CBFIHY010000070.1:0-8034 GCA_965662315.1 Alphaproteobacteria bacterium | reverse complement strand
AGCCGCTTAAGGCTTGAGCCATGCTGGAATTTGACCAGCAGGGTCATATTGTAACCCTGACCATCAACCGGCCCGACATGCGCAATGCGCTTGGCGAGCCGGGCGATGGCGGGGTTTTTTCAGATGCGGTGGCGCGTATTAATGGCGACCGCAATGTGCGCTGTGTCATTTTAACCGGTGCCGGTTCGGCTTTTTCAGCCGGCGGTAATGTCAAAGCCATGCTGAAAGGCGAAGGGCCGTTTGGCGGTTCTGCGGCGCATATTGCCGATGGCTATCGGCGCGGTATTCATCAAATCGTTAAATCTTTGTGGGGGCTGGAAGTGCCGGCCATTGCGGCGGTTAACGGCCCGGCCATCGGTCTGGGCAATGATGTTGCGTGTCTGTGCGATATGCGTGTCGCCTCCGAAAAAGCGATTTTCGGCGCAACGTTTTTAAAAGTTGGGCTTATTCCGGGCGATGGCGGGGCATGGCTGTTGCCGCGCATCATCGGTGGCGCGCGCGCCTCAGAATTATTGTTTACCGGCAAAACCATTTCCGCCGAAGAGGCATTAAGCTGGGGGCTTGTGTCGCAAGTTGTTTCTGATGACAAATTGATGCAAACCGCGCAGACTATGGCAGAGCAAGTGGCACAACAAAGTGCGGAGGCATTGCGTGCCGCCAAACGTCTGATGCGCCACGGTCAAAATGCGGACTTTGCAACGGTGATGGAAATGTCTGCCAATGCGCAGGCGCTGATGCATCTCAGCGAAGACCATAAAGAAGCCGTGTCGGCCATGCTGGAAAAGCGGTCGGCAGAATATCAGGATAAATAACAGGCAGGGAGGCCGGTCATGAAAGTAGGATATATGGCAACTTTGAAAGTTGCAGAAGGCAAGCAAGCAGAGTTTGAGGCGGCATTTGCTGAAATGCAAAAAGCCGTTAAGGCCGATGAGCCGGGCACGCTTCAATATGACTTGCTGCAAGATGAAGCCGATAGCACGGTTTATCGGGTGTTTGAAGTTTATGAAAACATCGATGCACGCAATGTGCATGGTAAATCTGCCGCCTTTGGCGCAGCGGCAGCCCCTTTGGGTGGCGGCGTCATGGCGGCGGCACCGGATGTTGTGCCGGTGAAATTCGTTTCTTAAGGAGTGAATGATGGATCTGAAATATAGTGCAGAAGATGAAGCCTTCCGTCAGGAAGTGCGTGATTTTATCGACGAAGCTTTTACGGCAGATATTCGCCGCGAATGTGAGCGTTCGAAAAACAGCTATATCACCAAAGAAAGTCATGTGACCTGGCAAAAGCGCCTTTATGAAAAAGGTTGGGCCGCGCCAAACTGGCCGGTTGAGCATGGTGGTGCCGGTTTTACGCCGACGCAGAAATTTATCTATACGCAGGAAATGGAAGCCGCCGGTGCGCCGCATACCATCGCCTTTGGCATGACCATGGTCGCGCCGGTGATTATGAAGTTCGGCACGGAAGAGCAAAAAGCCAAATATCTGCCGGATATTTTGGCCTCTAATGTTTGGTGGTGTCAGGGTTATTCGGAGCCGGGTTCCGGTTCTGACTTGGCGTCGCTGCAAATGAAAGCCGAAGATAAGGGCGATCACTTTTTGTGCAATGGCACGAAAATCTGGACCACAATGGCGCAACACGCCGATATGATTTTCTGTTTGGTGCGCACCTCAAATGAGGGCAAGCGTCAGGAAGGTATTTCATTTCTGCTGATTGATATGAATACGCCGGGCGTCACCGTGTCGCCATTGGTCACGCTTGATGGGCCTGCTGAGGGCGCGCAAGAAATTAACCAAGTGTTCTTCGAAGACGTCAAAGTGCCGAAAGAAAATCTGGTTGGCAATCTGAATGAAGGTTGGACATGCGCCAAATATCTGTTGGAATTTGAGCGCGGCAACCCATATTCAGGCGGTCTGTATCGTAGCCTTGATAAGGTCAAAAAGCTGGCCGGTGATGTTGTCAGCGAAGGCCAGCCTTTGTCGCAAGATGCTGATTTTGCTTCTAAAATGGCTGACCTTGAGCGTCAGATTATGGTGCTGGAAGCGACTGAATTGCGCATTTTCTCAGATATCAGTGCCGGTCAAAATATTGGCCCCGGCTCTTCATCCATGCTGAAAACGCGCGGCTCTGAATTGCAGCAAGAAGTGTCGCAACTGGGCATGGAAGCTGTCGGTCAATACGGCCTGCCGTTTGTTGAAGACACGCTGGCATCAAATAATGAGAGCGATATCGGCCTTGCCGGTGTTGCCTCGGTGACGCCGCGTTATTTCAACTATCGCAAGACATCGATTTATGCCGGTTCGAATGAAATTCAGCGCGGCATTATTTCGAAAGCCGTCTTGGGCTTGTAAGCTTAAGCGACAATTTGAAATTTGAGGCGTCCTCTCTTTTTGAGAGGGCGCCTTTTTACATCAGCAGGCGGATAAGCAGCATCAGTGCAAATACGGCGAGGAATAAAGCCGCCGCCGCGCCGGTTGAGGCAATGCCCGACACAAGCCCGCTTTCACGGCTGGCATCTTCACTGGCGCGTAACAGGCTCAGCATCAGCGCGACAAACCGATTTTTGAAACGCTGCCAAATGGCAAATAAAGGCAAGCCGAACTCAACCGCAATATGCGGAATGGCACTGCGGGTTATCCAATCGGTATAAATCACCGTATGCGCGCCATGCATCGGGTAAATGCCGCGTTGTATCAGCAGCGCAAAAATCAATACGGCAAATGCCAGTAATTGCAATTCGCCGAGCACATGGCCGATATCCCAAACCTTGTAGTCAACCGGATAGGGCAGAATGTCGTAAAGCGCGGTCGGATAAATGCCGACAGTCAAACAAGCAGCGGCGGCCAATCCCATCGCAATCAGCATATTGAGCGGCGCTTCCTCGGCCTTTATTTTCGGGTTCGGTGCAAAGAAAGTTGCATAGGGCAGCTTTAACGCCGTGTGCAAAACAACGCCGACCGTGGCAAATAACAATCCCAGCCAGACCAGTAATTCGCCCTGCTTGGCGACCGCACCCAAAGTCAGCGCTTTGGTGGTAAAGCCGGAAAATAGCGGCATTGAAGCAATTGACAGCGCGCCAATAAGACAAAAACCTGCCGTCCATGGCATATGTTTGGCCAGCCCGCCCAGCGCATTGGCTTGGTCTGAGCCGGTGCGCAACACCACGGCGCCAATAGACATGAACAGCAGCCCCTTATACAGCACTGAGGCAAAAGCATGCGCGACAACACCATTAAGCGCCAGTTCCGTGCCAATGCCGATGCCGACAACCATAAAGCCAAGCTGGTTGACCAAAGCAATGGCCAGCACACGGCGCATATTATTTTCAATCACCGCCGCGAATAATGAAATCACCGCCATGGCGAGGCCGATATAAAGCAGCGGTTGGAAACCGGCAAAACAGAGGGCCAGCATATATATCGCCAATTTGGTGGTGAAGGCAGACAGCATGACAGAGCCGGTCGGCGAGGCTTCGGGATAAGCGTCCTGCAGCCAGCCGCCCAAAAGCGGGAAGGCGGCTTTAATGCCAAGCGCGACCAGAATAAAGATACCGGCCGGTGTCAGGGCCTCAATCGGCCCGATGACCAATCCCAAACCGCTGCGCCACAGCAATAGCGCACCGCCCAGTAACAACACGCCGGAGCCGACCTGCATCAGCAAATAGCGCATGGCAGCACTGACGCTGCGCGCATTGCCGGCGGCCAAAATCAGAAACACCGAGGTAATGGCAGTCAATTCCCAATAGACAAACAGCGTCGCAAAGTCACCGGCATAAAGTGCAGCAATGGCGGCACCGGCATAAGCCAGACCGGCGGTCGGTGTCATTTTGCTCCTATCGTGCATGGCGTAAATGACGTTCAGCGCGGCGGCGATATGAAACACCACGGCAAATGCCAAAGTCAGCTCATTGGCGCGCAGTAAAATCAAATCAAGGCCGGCCAGAGAACCGGTCAAATGCACACCGGGCATAATGCTCCATGCGGTTGCGCCCGACAGGCCGATAAGCGCCAGCATATAATAATCGCGAAGATGAGACGGCAAAAGCGGCACCAGTAATGCACCAAGAATGAGCGACAGGCCGGGCACGGCAAAAATCATATCAAGCATTTTTGCCTCCCTTTTTAGGAGTTTTATCGGCCGCTTTATTTCCGGCTAATGTTTGGCGGTCGTAATAATCTTCCGGCCGAATAACCAATCGCCGCAGCAAAACACTTAAACCCGCGACAAGCGCCATGCTCGCGGCTCCCATAATGGCGAAAAACAGCGGTGTCGCTTCCAGTACAAAATAAGCATGCCGATGAATGACAAAATCAGCCAAGGCCAAAAGCACGCATAGCGCAATCAATCCGCGCATCACCATATCGGCGCGCGCCATGCGCGGCTTGCTGTTTGCGTTTCGGGTCGGTTTCTTGGCCATTTACCCTCCAAACACCAAAGTGAACTGATCGACGGCAAAGAATAAGGCCAGCGACATCAGCGCAGTGAGCGATAAAGGCAGCAACATGGTCAAAGGTGCTTCCTGAACCGTTTGTTTTTTCAGCCCATGGCTTGGCGCGGCAAAGAAACCGCGAATGATAAGCTCGCCCAAATAAATCAAATTAAGCAGTGACGAGACCATCAGCACCGGCAGAATAAACAGATAATTATTATCCAACGCACCGCCCATCAGCATGAATTTCGACCAGGCTCCGGCCAGGGGCGGAATACCGATAATTGACAAAGCGCCAAGCGCGAAAGCGGTATAAGTAACCGGCATGATGCGGCCCAGCCCGTTCATGTCTTTAATATCGGTCAAATGATGCGCCACATAAATCGCACCGGCGCAGAAGAAGAGAGTGATTTTACCCGCCGCATGCGCTGCGATATGCATGGCCGCGCCGCTGGCTGCCAGAGGCGTCGCCAAGGCCGCGCCCAATACGATATAGCCCAGCTGGCTGACAGTTGAATAAGCCAGACGCGCTTTCAAATTGCTTTTGGTCATGGCGACAATGGAGGCGGCCAAAATCGAGAAGCTGGCAACCCATACAAGCCATTCACTGGCTGCTGTTTCGGTGAGAAAATCGAGGCCGAAAATATAAACCGCGACTTTCAGCACGGTAAACACGCCCGCTTTCACCACCGCCACCGCATGCAAAAGCGCGCTTACCGGTGTCGGCGCGACCATGGCGGCAGGCAACCAGCGGTGCAAAGGCATGAGCGCCGCCTTGCCGATACCAAAGGCAAATAGAGCCAGCAAAAACGGCACATAAAACGGGTCAATTTTTCCGGCCAGAATACCGCCTTCAACAAACTCCAAACTGCCGGTCAGCACCCAAACGCCGATAATGCCGAACAGCAGCAAAATCACCGAACTGGCGACCAGAATACCGAGATAGACGCGGCCTGCCCGCATGGCATCTTCGCTGCCCTTATGGGTCACCAGCGGATAGGTGGAGAAGGTGAGGATTTCATAAAAGACGAACAGCGTCAGCAAATTGCCCGACAGCGCAATGCCCATGGCGGCGTGAATGGCAATCGCATAAAAGAACATGAAACGTGTGTGGTTTTTTTCGCCCGCACCGCGCATATAGCCAATGGTATAAAGCGTGGCCACGGGCCATAAAACACCGGCCACCAGCGCAAATAATTTGCCCAATGGTTCCGGCGTAAAGCTGATATCCAGCCCCGCCGCCATGCTGAATAAAGTGACCGTGCCGCTGTCATCGCCGGCGTAAAGTCGAACGGCCAAGCCTGCCGTCACCAAACCGATAAGCAGAGCCTGCCCGTCGCGTAAATCAGGTTTATCGCGCAGCAGCAAAACCAAGGCCGAGGCCAAAAGCGGCAGTCCCAAAAGCCCGGCAATCAGAAATGTTTCGCTCATGACGCGCCCCCCATAAATACGGCGGCGGCGGCATAGGCAGCCTCAACCAAGGGGCCGGCGAAAATGCCGAAGCCGATTGTGGCAAAAACCATCAACCAAGCAGGCACATAGTGAACCGGCGTTTCCACCAAAACCGGCGCATCGGCCGGGCGTTCTTTCAGCCATGCGGCCTCAATGATTTTCCAGACATAGGCCAAAGCGAGGGCGGAACTGATGAAAGTCAGTCCGGCCAGCATCCAGAAATTTTGCTCAAGCAAAGCGCGGATTAAATAAACTTTTGAAATGAAACCGGCGGTTAGCGGCACGCCGATAAGCGCCAAGCCGCCGACTAAAATAGCCGTCATGGTCAATGGAATTTGGCGACCCGCGCCTTGTATCGTGTCCATACCGGCGCGTCCGGCTTGCGCGGCAATGGCACCGACGGCCAAAAATAGAGCGCCTTTCATCAGCGCATGATTGAATAAATGAATAAAGGCAGCGGCCAGTCCGGTGGCGCTCATTGCGCCAATACCGATGGCCATATAGCCAAGCTGCGCGATAGAGGATTGCGCGAACAGCCGCTTTAAATCGGTTTCGACAATCGCCGCCAATGTGCCGACAAAAGCGCCGACAATGCCAAGCGTGATAATCAATAAGCCGATGGCATCGGCCATGCCCGGAAACTCAATGCCGAAGACGCCAAACACTAAACGGATAAGCACATAGACCGAGACTTTGGTGGCGGTCGCCGCCATTAAGGCGGATACGGCGGACGGCGCATAGCTATAGGCCGGCACCAGCCAGAAATGCAGCGGGAACAAAGCCATTTTCAAGAACAAGCCGAGCGCGATAAAGGCCAAAGCGGTAAACGCAGCACGGGTCGATTCAATATCTGAGAGGCGGTCGGACAAATCCATCAGATTGAGTGTGCCGGTCTGCATATATAAAAGGCCGATGCCGATAACATAAAATGTCGCGCCGACCGTGCCGAGAATGAGATAATTAAATGCCGCGGGCAGGGCGCGGCGGTCGCGGCCTGCGCCCATGGCAACCAGCGCATAGGCAGATAGGGATGAGATTTCGAGGAAGACGAAAATATTAAACGCGTCGCCGGTCGTTACCTGCCCCAACATGCCGGCAATGGTCAGCAGCCAAGCGGAATAAAAAAGCGGATGGTCGCGGCTATCGATTTCCGCTTCGACCAGACGCCGCGCGGCAATTGTGGCGACAAAAGCAATGCCGCTAATCACCGGCAGAACCAGCGCGCTGGCCGCATCAATGACATAAACAATACCAATCGGCGCCGGCCAGCCGCCAAGATCATAAATCAGCGTTTCACCGGCCATATATTGCTGGCCGAACAACATTACTGAGATCAAGAAAGCGCAACCGGTGATAATCAGCGCCAGCCCCCAAGCCATGTCACGACCGCGCAGCAGTGCCGCCAAAGGGGCGCCCAGCAAAGGCAGCAGAACTTGCAATATCGGCAATTGCTGCATCATTGCGCGTCTCCTTCCTGTTCTTCTTCTTCGATAAGTTTAATCAACTCATCATCTTCAATCGTGCCATAGCTCTCATAAATTCGAATGATGAGCGCATAGCCGACTGCCGTGGTGGCTACACCGACCACAATCGCCGTCAAGATAAGGACGTGCGGCAGCGGGTTGGAATAAAGCGTTTGCGCCTGACCGGTAAGAATGGGGGCGGTGCCATTGGCCACTTTGCCCATGGAAATATACAGCATGAAAACCGAGGTTTGGAAAATGCTCAGCCCGACCATTTTTTTGACCATATTGCCGCGCGCAATAACCCCGTAAAAACCGATCATCATAAGCGCGATGACCATGAAATAATTCCAATGGGCAATCAGATTGCTTGTCACTTTGTTGCCCCTTTTTTCTTTGTCTGTTTGCGCGGCGCAGCCTTGCGGTCGGCGGTTTTCTTGGCAGCAGATTTTTTGGCAATTCGCTTTTTAGCCGGTATGGCGTTCAGCGCGGCTTCATGCGCTTGCATTTTTGACAATAGGCGGACATGCGTCAGTCGATTTGCGAAGGCAAAGAATAATGCCACCATAACCGAGGCGACAGTAACGCCGACGCCAAACTCGACCAGCAAAATACCGATATGCTGGCCTGATTTTGCCGTCGCGCCCAGCACGTCATAATCCAGATAATTGGCCCCCAGCAGCATGGAGGCA
>CBFIHY010000069.1:0-8160 GCA_965662315.1 Alphaproteobacteria bacterium | reverse complement strand
GTGAAAGACGCCATTGATTTGGGCGTCGAGGTTTGCATGGTGATTGGCGGCGGAAATATTTTCCGCGGACTTGCCGGTGCAGCCGGCGGCATGGACCGCTCTTCTGCCGATTATATGGGCATGCTGGCCACGGTGATGAATGCGCTGGCCATGCAAAACGGGCTGGAGCGCATGGGCGTGCAAACCCGCGTTTTATCTGCCATTCCAATGAGCACTGTTTGCGAGCCATATATTCGTCGCCGCGCCACTCGCCATATGGAAAAGGGCCGCGTGGTTATTTTTGCCGCCGGAACCGGCAACCCGTTTTTCACCACTGATACGGCGGCCGCTTTGCGCGCGGCGGAAATGAATTGCGATGCCTTGATGAAGGGCACAAATGTTGATGGCGTATATACGGCGGACCCGAAAAAAGACCCGAAGGCCGAGCGTTTTGACACGCTGAGCTATATGGATGTGCTGTCGAAAGATTTGAAAGTCATGGACGCGTCGGCTGTGTCATTGTCGCGTGAGAATGAAATTCCGATTGTCGTCTTTTCCATTCAGGATTCAGGCGGCTTTATGCAGGTCTTGCAAGGCAAGGGCGCTTGTACCATTGTGCATGACTGAACATTAAGAGAGAGATGAAATGAGCATTGATACGGACGATATTGAGCGCCGCATGGATGGCGCGGTTGCTGCTTTCAAAACCGATTTGGGCGGTTTGCGCACCGGTCGGGCCAGCACCGCTTTGCTTGAGCCGATTACGGTCGACGCTTACGGGCAGATGATGCCGATTTCGCAAGTCGGCACTATTTCTGTGCCGGAGCCGCGCCTCTTGACTGTGCAGGTATGGGATAAAGGGCAGGTTGCCGCGACGGAAAAAGCCATTCGCGAGAGCAGCCTTGGGCTGAACCCGATGGCTGAAGGGCAACTTATCCGTATTCCGCTGCCGGAATTAAATGAAGAGCGGCGCGAAGAATTGGTAAAAGTGGCCGGCGGTTATGCCGAGCAGGCGCGGGTCGCGGTGCGCAATGTGCGTCGTGACGGTATGGACCAGATTAAAAAAGGCGAAAAAGACGGCGATATCTCGCAAGATGATGCGAAGCTGTATTCGGATGAAGTGCAAGAGCTGACCGATAAATTCATCAAAGTAATTGATGAAACATTGCTCACCAAAGAAACGGAAATCCGCCAGGTCTGACGCTTATGCAGGGCAGTCACCATATTGAGCCACCGACCCATATCGGCATTGTCATGGATGGCAATGGCCGCTGGGCAGAACAGCGTGGCATGGACCGACGGGAAGGGCATCGCGCCGGTGTTGAAGCATTGCGCCGTGTGGTGCGCGCCGCCGGTGAGTTGGATATTCAATATCTGACTGTTTTCTCATTCTCGACGCAAAATTGGGGGCGGCCTCGCCGCGAAGTTGATTTTCTGATGTCGCTTTTCGAGCGTTATATCGAAGCTGATTTGGCCGAACTTCATAGCCAAGGCGTGCGCGTGCGTATGTTGGGTGCGCGCGGCGGGCTGTCGGATAAGATTTGCCGGATGATTGATCGGGCGGAATCTTTGACGGCTCAGAACAGCGCGATGAATTTACAAATCGCATTTAATTATGGTGGCCGCGAAGAGCTGGCCGATGCCGCCTCGCGGCTTGCGCAACGCGCTGTCAATGGCACGCTTGATCCGCCTTCAATAAATGTCGATGTGCTGAATGCAGAAATGCTTACGGCCGGCATGCCGGACCCTGATTTGATTATTCGCACCAGCGGCGAATACCGCCTGAGTAATTTCATGCTGTGGCAAAGCGCCTATTCCGAATTTTATTATTCGGATGTGCTGTGGCCTGATTTCAGTCATGATGATTTGGTCGATGCCGTTCAGCAATTTGCCAATCGCGAGCGGCGTTTCGGTTTGTTGAAGGAGCAAAGCGAAACATCCGATTAGGCCGGTCACATTGGGGGGATAATGTCCGACACTGAAGCACCAAAATTTGAAGGCCTGTTGCAGCGCGTGCGCTCGGCATTGGTGTTGTTGCCATTTGTTATTGCGCCGGTGTTTTTCGGCGGTTGGTCATTCGCCGTTTTGCTGGCCGTGGTTGGCTTTTTAATGGCGCGCGAATGGGCCGGATTATTGGCCGCGTCTGACATGGACGGCAAAGTGCTGGGTGCAGCAACCGTTGTTTTGCTGGCCTTTGGCTGGGTGCAAGGCAGCACTGAGGCGATTGCCTTATTGATTGTTATGGCGTTGGCGGCGGCCGCGCATGCCTTTGCCACGGCACGGCGATTAACGCCGCTTGTCGGCGGTTTGTTTTATATCGCGCTGCCGCTTCTCACCGCGCAATTATTTCGCGAAGATGCGCTGGGCGCATTTATCATCGGTTATATTTTGCTGACTGTCTGGGCGGTTGATATTTTCGCCATGTTCAGTGGCAAAATTATCGGCGGCCCGAAATTGGCACCGGTTATTTCCCCGAAGAAAACATGGGCCGGTCTGTTTGGTGCCATCGGCGGTGCGCTGCTGGCGGCAACGATTTCTTTTCTGGCGCTGGTCGGTTTCGGTTTTGGCGAGATGGATTATCGCGCGGTGATGATTATGGCGCCCTTGCTGGCGATATGTGCGCAAATGGCTGACCTGTTTGAATCGGCCATTAAGCGGAAATATGATGTGAAGGATTCAGGCGCGATTATTCCCGGTCATGGCGGTCTCTTGGACCGCGTCGACGGTCTTATCGGCGTCCTGCTTTTGCTCTTGCCATTGGTGCTTTTGCGCGGCGGTACTATTTCTGACGCGCTTTGGGTTTGGTAATGAAGCGTCGCGTTTCCCTATTTGGTGCAACCGGCACGATTGGCGATAATGCGCTGGATTTATTGGCGCGCCATGCCGACCGCTTCAGCTTGGTCGCGGCATCAGCCAATAAAAATATTGAGAAGCTGGCAGATATTGCAACGCGCTTTAACCCGCAAATTTTAGTCATTGGCGATGAGGCGGGGCGTGCCGATTTGGCCGCTCGTCTGCCGGAGTTTGACGGGGAAATATGGGTTGGAGATGACGGTTTACGCCAAATGGCCGAGCATGAAACGGACATTGCGGTGATGGGCATTGTCGGCTTTGCCGGTTTGGCCCCGTCTTTGTCTTGCGCGAAAAGCGGCGCGGCTTTGGCCCTGGCCAATAAAGAGGCATTGGTGGCATCGGGTGCCTTGCTGATGCAAACGGCGGCGCAAGCCGGCACGGAAATTCTGCCGGTCGATAGCGAGCATAATGCGATATTTCAACTGTTGCAGGGGCAGCGAGACAGGCACGAGATTGAAAAGATTGTGCTGACTGCATCGGGCGGCCCGTTTCGTCAATTCAGCATTGCCGATATGCAAAAAGTAACGCCACAGCAGGCGGTGGCGCATCCGAATTGGGATATGGGCGCGAAGATTTCGGTCGATAGCGCGACGCTGATGAATAAGGGATTGGAGCTTATAGAGGCGCATTATTTATTCGATATCGCCGGAGATAAGCTGGATGCGCTGGTGCATCCGCAATCGATTGTGCATGGGCTGGTGCATTTCACAGATGGCAGCGTGCTGGCACAAAAGGGCAGCCCCGATATGCGCGTGCCTTTGGCTTATTGCATGTCATATCCGCAACGCATGTCGACCGGGGTTGATGATTTGGATTTGGCGGCTTTGGGGCGGTTGGATTTTGAAACCGCCGATAGGGTGCGGTTTCCCTGTCTGGCTTTGGCCGAAGCGGCTTTGCAGCAGGGTGGTAATGCACCAAACCGGCTTAATGCAGCCAATGAAATCGCCGTTTCGGCGTTTCTTGCGGCGCGTATCGGGTTTTTGCAAATTGCTGAAACGGTTGAGAGAACTTTATCGCTTGGCAGTTCAAACAGCGGCAATAGCTTGGAAGATATCATTGCTTGCGATGCTGAGGCGCGGGCGCAAGCTGAGGATATTGTGAACGCTTTTTAAGGCATTATTTTGCCGCATTTTACCGACAAATTGTTTCTGTTAAATACCTTTAACAATTCTGAAAAATGACCATAATGCAGCGCAATTAGGGAGCCCGTTTTGGAAACGCTTAACTATCTTTATGGCGCATTAGGCCTAAGCTATATCGTGCCGTTTTTATTTGTACTGACGATTGTCGTGTTTTTTCACGAACTCGGCCATTTTTATGCTGCGCGTCGTTGTGGTGTGCGTGTTGAGACATTCTCGGTCGGTTTCGGTCGTTCGATAAAAAGCTGGCACGATAAGCACGGCACGGAATGGAAAATCGGCTGGTTGCCGCTTGGCGGTTACGTCAAATTCTATGGTGATGAAAACGAAGCCAGCGCGCCGGATACTGAAAAGCTAAATGACATGTCGGAAGATGCGCGCGGCGACACGTTGTTTTTCAAACCGCTTTGGCAGCGCGCGATTGTTGTGGCTGCCGGCCCTGTCGCTAATTTTATTCTGGCAATCCTGATTTTTGCTTCGCTTTACACTGTCTTCGGCCAACGCGTGACAGACCCTGTGGTCGGCACAGTGGTGGAAGAAAGTGCCGCGCAAAAAGGCGGCCTGCAGGTCGGTGATTTAATCCTCGCGATTGACGGTTCTGACATCACAACCTTTAGCGAAGTGCGGCGGCAGGTTGTCGTTAATGCCGGTGTGCCTTTGCAGCTGGATGTTGACCGCGGCGGAGAACTGTTAAGCCTGACCGTAACGCCGCAGCGGGTATTGGAAACAGACCGCTTTGGCAATGAATATCATGTCGGTCGTTTGGGCGTCGCCGTGAACCCTGATGAGGCAGGCGTCCGCCATGTCCGCTATAACCCGGCGGTTGCTTTGTGGATGGGTGTTGAAGAAAGCTATTTCATCGTCGAGCAAACTTTTGTCGTGCTTGGACGGATTATTATGGGCCGCGAAAGCGCTGAGACGCTTGGTGGCCCCATTCGTATCGCGCAGCTTTCCGGTCAAACAGCAACGCTTGGGTTGATTGCTTTGATCAATCTTACCGCCGTGTTGTCGGTGAGCATCGGTCTGGTCAATCTGTTCCCGATCCCCATGCTCGATGGCGGTCATTTGGTGTTTTACGCATATGAGGCGGTTGCCGGAAAACCATTATCGGACCGCGCACAGGAAATCGGTATGCGCATCGGGCTATCCATGGTGCTGATGTTATTCGTTTTCGTGACGTGGAATGATTTGGCGCGTTTAGATATCTTCGGCCGCATGGCCACGGCTTTCGGTTAGACCTTTCATGAAATCTATTGCCGCTTTCTTTCGTTACGCTGTGTGCTGCTGGCTATTGGCCATGCTTTCGCCGGCGCATGCAATTATCGGCGAAGAGATTGAGTTTGTGCGGGTAGAAGGCACGCAGCGCGTCGAAGACGAAACAGTGCGCGCCTATATGCTTATCCGCGAAGGCATTAAAGATGAAGCCGAATTGGTTGACCGTTCGGTGAAGACGCTGTTTTCCTCCGGGCTTTTTGCCGACGTCACCATTCGGCGTGAAGGCAAGGGGCTGATTGTTTCAGTGGTTGAAAACCCGATTGTGAACCGCGTCAGCTTTGAAGGTAACTCGGCGATTAATGACGATAATTTGTCAAAGGAAGCAGGGCTTTCAGCGCGGCAAATTTATACTCGTGCCAAAGTGCAAGATGATGTTGAGCGGTTTATCGAACTGTATCGGCGCTCCGGTCGTTTTGCCGTGCGCATTGAGCCGAAAGTTATTCAGCTGCCGCAAAACCGGATTGATTTGGTTTTTGAAATCAGCGAAGGCCCGACAACCGGTATCCGCTCCATCAGCTTTATCGGCAATCGGGTGTTTGACGATAGTGAATTGCGCGGTGTCATACTGACCCGTGAAAGCCGTTGGTGGCGGGTTTTTTCATCCAGCGATAATTACGACCCTGACCGTGTCGCCTATGACCGCGAACTTTTGCGGCAATATTATTTGTCGAAAGGTTATGCCGATTTCAATGTGGTCTCATCAAACGCTGAATTGACCCGCGATGGTGAGGCGTTCTTCGTCAATTTCGTTGTTGAAGAAGGCAAGAAATACCGCTTTGGCGAGGCGCGTGTCAGCACCTCTTTGGATGCTCTTGATATTGTTGCCTTGGAAGAGCAAATCATTCACTTCCCCGATGAGCAGTTCGACCAAAGGCGCATAGATGAGACAGTTGATGCATTGACCAAGGCGGTTGGCGAGAAGGGTTTTGCCTTTGCCAATATTCGCCCTCGGCCATCGGCTGACCCGCAATCGCAGACCGTCAGCTTGGAATATTCGATTGAAGAGGGGCCGCGCGTCTATGTTGAACGGATTAATATTAATGGCAATACGCGGACGCGCGATGACGTTATTCGCCGTGAATTGCGTTTGGCGGAGGGCGATGCCTTCAATAAGGTTTTGCTGTCTCGCTCCGAGCGCGATGTGCGGGGCCTTGGGTTCTTTAGTGGTGTGTCAGTCGAAGAGTCGCCCGGCTCTGAAGAAGACCGAACAATTGTAGACGTGAATGTGCGCGAAATGCCGACCGGTGAGTTGAGTTTTGGTGTCGGTTATTCGTCAGCCGAAAGTTTCACAACGCAGTTTTCGATTGCCGAACGCAATTTCCTCGGTCGCGGCCAGCGTTTGAGCGCCAATGTGTCCTTCTCTAATGAAGTGCAACGCTATGCGTTTTCATTTACCGAGCCTTACTTCCTCAACCGCGATATATCGGCCGGTATTAACCTGTTCGACCGGCAGACCGAATATGATTATCAAGACGGGTTGGAACGCTATGAGCGCGGTGTCGGCTTCACTCTCGGTTTTCCATTGTCGCGCGATGGGCGCTTGTCTTTATTCACCAACTTTACCAATGATGAATTAACAAATCCGGATTATCCGGAAACCTCCTCCACCGCGCCCTATGACAATGATAAAATGGAATTGGGCTATTATTACTCGATTGATAAGCGCGACGATATCATCAGCCCGACGGCAGGCTGGAATATGAGCTTCGGACAAAATATGGCAGGGCCGGCCGGCGATGTGTCTTATTTAAGGAGCACCGGCAGCATTAATTATTTCAATGAATTGGCTGAGGGTTGGGTTTTGCATCAGCGTGCCACGTTAGGGATTATTCACGATTACCAAGGCGGATTTATTCGCTATAGCGATCGGTTTTTCCGTGGCGGGCGCAATTTCCGTGGGTTTAACCGCGGTGGCTTGGGCCCGCGCGAAGTGTATATTGATAGAAACGGTGATCGTACGAACGGCTTGTCCTTGGGGGCCAATCGCTATTTGGTCGGCACAACGCAAGTATCTTTGCCACTGGGGCTTTCCAAAGAATCCGGCATGCGGGCCAATCTCTTCCTCGACTATGGTTTAATTGGTGAAACTGATGCGACGGTTTCCAATGCCTGTAGTGATGCTATCACCACCGGCTGTAATATCATTGAAGATGAGATGGCGTTTCGTGCAACGACCGGTTTGAGTTTTGCTTGGCGTTCGCCATTTGGTCCGGTTCGATTTGACTTTGCCGAACCACTTGCTAAAGAAGATTATGACGAAACGCGGTTTTTCCGTTTCACTATTGGAACAAGCTTTTAGAGGGGTTTGAAGTGTTCAAAAAAATAATCAGCGCGGCGGTTTTGACAGTCGGCTTAATGTTTGCACCGGTCTCTGCATCTGCAGAGGGGCCTGTTATCATCGTCTTTGACGTCGACCGCGCCATCGCCTTATCGAAAGCCGGTCAAAGCATGGCCAAGCAGCTGGAAGGCCAAGTCGAGACTGTGCGCACCAGTGAAGCCAAAACCCTTAAAGGGCTGCAAGATGAAGCCAGTAAGCTGAAAGAACAGCAAAAGCTTCTGGCACCTGAAGCCTTGCAGAAAAAGGTTGAGGCGTTGCGCATGAAAGAGGTTGAGCGTCGCCAAGCTTTGTCTGAAAAGTCGCAGAGCATTCAAGCCGGTGGCCAGCGGGCAGCCGCGCAAATTGTCAAAGTGGCGGAAGCTGAATTGACGGCGATTGCCAAAGAGCGCAAGGCGGATATCGTCATGCGCCGCGATGCCGTATTTTTCGCCAGCCCGGCGATTGATGTAACGCAAGAGCTGGTTGAGCGCCTCGATAAGAAATTGAGCAATGTTAAAGTGACACCGGTCGCGTCGAAAAAGTAAATGGCGGATAAGCGGTTTTTCACGTCAGTCGGACCTTTCTCAGTCGCTGAAC
>CBFIHY010000068.1:8011-8239 GCA_965662315.1 Alphaproteobacteria bacterium | reverse complement strand
GTCATTGCGCATGCAGGTTTGCGGAAATTGCGCCAATTGCGCGGCCATCTCCAACGCCGTATCCAAAGCCGCCCCGTCATCGACCACCCGATTGGCCAGCCCGAAAGACAAAGCCTCATCAGCGGCGACCGGACGTCCGGTCAAAATCATATCCATGGCTCGCGATTGACCGATAAGGCGCGGCAAGCGCACCGTGCCGCCATCGATGAGCGGCACCCCCCAGCGGCG
>CBFIHY010000068.1:0-8001 GCA_965662315.1 Alphaproteobacteria bacterium | reverse complement strand
GCGTCCGGCGACCCGCATATCGCACATCACCGACATTTCCAAACCACCGGCCACCGCATGGCCTTCTACCGCGGCGATGGACGGCTTGGTTAATTCCAGCCAGCTTGGCCCCATGGGCGCTTGGCGACGAAAATTTTGTTCGGCCGCCACCGCCTTTAAATCGGCACCGGCGCAAAAATGCCCATCGCTGCCGGTCAGCACATGCACGGCCACCGCTTCATCTGCCTCACCGGCCAAAAACGCCGCTTCCAACGCCTCAGCCGTTTCGGGGTCGACGGCATTGCGGGCCGCGGTGCGGTTAATGGTGATGATGTTTGTTTGTCCGCGCGTCTCGCGCAGTACTTTCGGTTCGCTCATAATTATCTCCCATTCCCCATCAGCTTAGTGTTTGACCCGCGCCGACGCAAAGGCTAGCGTTGCAAAGTCTCACAAGAAAAACAAAAGAGGAGGAGACATTATGCAACGTATCGGACTTATCGCCGTTCTGGCGATCGCTGCTTATTTGCTGGTTATGGTTATCATGCCGCCAGAAGAAGACGGCTCTGCAGAAAACCCACTGGCCCGTCCGGCTGCATCGGATAAACCGATGAAGGATATGGACAGCATGACTGACAAAATGAGCGATAAAATGAACGCGCCGAATATGTCAAAAGATGCAGAAACACGGAAATTACTGGCTGAATTGCGTACCATTCCGGTCAGTGAATATGCGGTCAATTTGGAAAAATATGAGCGCTTGCTGGAACTGCATCCGGGCGATGAGACGTTTTTGCGTAAAGTCGCCTTTTACAGCCAAAGGCTGAACCAACAGCGCAGTGCTATCGGTTACTAAACCGCCACGCCGAAAAATATCACCACCGCCCCTCTCATTAACTTGGCAGGGGGGCGGTGAGGTGTGGGGCTATAAACAAAGGGATTCGGTATGGCCAAAACAAAATTTACCAAACCAAAAGGGCGCATGAAAAAAGCCCCCAAATTGGAAAAAGAGCATGAGAAAGAGGCCTTGGCTTGGATAAACGAAAAAATATGGAAGAAAGCCAAACGAGCAGTTGGTCATGTGCCTTTTACAACCGACTTGGTCGCCGCTTATTTCTGCACAATTGACACAAGGGCGTCAGCACCAGCCCGTCCGCGATTAGCCCTACTGGCAGCGATTATTTACTTCATTTTTCCTGCAGATGCCGTGCCCGATTTCTTGCCACTTTTCGGTTACACGGATGATGCAGCGATTTTCACTGCCGCTATCGGAACGTTTGGGGCGTATGTGCAAGACAGTCATTATGAAAAGGCGAATGAAAAGCTGGCCGAATTGGGCATTAAGTCGAAAGACTAACCCTCATCGCGGATTTTTTGCCGCAGATTATCAATCGGCACCAGTTTTTCGCCGTCCTTATAGTGCCAATAAGTCCAGCCATTGCAGCTGGGGGCGCCTTGTGCGGCGGCGCCCATTTTATGGATGCTGCCCGATAAAGCGGTTTTCTCAGAGCCTTTAAGGCCGCCCAATTTAACCGAACCATCGGCCCGCACTTTGGCCTTAATGGCGGCTTGCGCTTTGCGAGCCGGGCCGAAAAGCTGCATGCCGGGCTTCACCAGCCCGCGCTCCACCAAAGTGCCGAAGGCGACACGCGGTTGCGCTTTCGGGCTTTGCGTCATTTCCAAATCCGCATCATCCAGTTTTTCAACCCGCCCGATGCGCTGCATCGCCGCTTCGGCATAATCCGCCTCGGCCTCAATGCCGATGAAATGGCGGCCCAGCTTTTTGGCCACGGCGCCGGTGGTGCCGGTGCCGAAAAACGGGTCGAGGACGATATCACCGGCCTGCGTGCTGGCCAGCAATACGCGGTGCAGCAGGCTTTCCGGCTTTTGTGTCGGATGCAGCTTCGAGCCGCCCTCATCTTTCAACCGTTCACCGCCGGTGCAAATCGGCAAGCTCCAATCAGAGCGCATTTGCACATCATCATTCAGCGTCTTCATCGCCTGATAATTGAACGTATAGCCGGTGGCGTTTTCATCCGGCGCCGCCCAAATCAGCGTTTCATGCGCATTGGTGAAGCGGGTGCCGCGAAAATTCGGCATCGGATTGGTTTTGCGCCAAATAATATCGTTCAAAATCCAATAACCCAGATCTTGCAAGGCCGCGCCAACGCGGAAAATATTATGATACGAGCCGATAACCCATAGCGTGCCGGTCGGCTTCAGCACGCGCTGCGCCTCGCCCAGCCAAGCGCGGGTGAAGCTGTCATAAGCCGCGTAACTGTCGAATTTATCCCAATCATCGGTCACCGCATCGACTTTGCTTTGGTCGGGGCGGTGCAATTCATTTTTCAGCTGCAAATTATAAGGCGGGTCAGCAAATACCAAATCGACGCAATTATCAGGTAGCGCGCGCAGCCGCTGCAGGCAGTCGCCCTGTAAAATCGTGTCTATCGGTAATGTTTTGCTCATGCCGGCTACCATGAGTCATGCCGAGTCCGGCGTCAATCCCTCAAGGATTCCAATAAGTTAAAATAGTTTCGAGTTATCCACAGGGGTGTCCACAGACACTAGATATGGTGGGTTTTACCCGTTTGCAGCGATAATCTTGGCAATCGGCGCATAAGAACGGCGGTGATGCGGGGTGACACCCAGCGTTTCCAGCCCTTGCTGATGCGCTTTTGCCCCATAGCCTTTATTTGAGGCCCAGCCATAGCCCGGATATTGCGCGTCCAAAGCGGCCATTTCGCGGTCGCGGCTTACTTTGGCCAAAATAGAGGCCGCCGCAATACTGGGCGACGCAGCGTCACCGCCAATCACCGCTTCCGCCGCATAAGGCCAATGGGGCAGCTTATTGCCATCAACCAGCACATGCGCCGGTGCGCCGATATTTGCCGCCAGCCCGTCAACCGCGCGGCGCATCGCCAAAAATGTCGCCTGCAAAATATTGATGCTGTCGATTTCTTCAACTGACGCCGTGCCAATGCCATGCGGCAGAGCGGTTAGGGCGTCAAACAACGCATCGCGCTTTTTCGCTGTCAGCTTTTTACTGTCATCGACCGGCAGGTCAAAATCAGCCGGCAATAAAATCGCCGCCGCAGTTACCGGCCCGGCCCATGGGCCGCGTCCCGCCTCATCCACCCCAAAGACACGGGCCGTTGGCCAGCCGCGTGCCTTTTCAAGGGTGAACTGCATTTACTCGGCAGCCTGTTTGGTTTCTGCCTGATGCCAGCGCAACACCGGATGGCGCGCCGCCAGCGTTTCATCCAAACGCCGCCGCGGCGCCAATTCAGGTGCATTTTTAAACCGATCGATTTCGCCTTGTTTCGCCCCGCGCACCAAATCGCGCATGGTGGCGATAAACAAATCCAACGACGCTTTGCTTTCGGTTTCGGTCGGCTCAATCAACATTGCCCCATGCACCACAAGCGGGAAATACATGGTCATTGGGTGATAGCCCTCATCAATCATCGCCTTGGCAAAATCCAGCGTATCAATGCCGGTATCTTTCATCCAGCTATCGTCAAACAAAGCCTCATGCATGCACGGGCCGTCAAACGGCGCGCTCATCACATCTTTCAGCGACGCCAGCACATAATTGGCATTCAGCACCGCATCATCAGCCACTTGCCGCAGCCCGTCCGCGCCATGGCTCATCATGTAAGACAAGGCCCGCACATACATACCCATTTGACCGTGGAACGCGACCATGCGGCCAAACGGATTGTTTTCGGCATCATTGATATTCTCAACCAAACGCAAACCGTCTTCGGTTTTTTCGACATAAGGCAGCGGCGCGAAAGGCGCCAGACGCTCTGACAAAACCGTCGGGCCGGAACCCGGGCCGCCACCGCCATGCGGGGTTGAGAATGTTTTATGCAAGTTAATATGCATCGCATCGACGCCCAAATCGCCGGGCCGCACGCGACCGACAATGGCGTTGAAATTGGCGCCATCGCAATAGAAATAACCGCCCGCCTCGTGCAGCGCATCGGCAATCTCAATAATATCGCGCTCAAACAAACCGCATGTATTCGGATTGGTCAGCATAATCGCCGCCACATCATCACCGAGCTTTTCTTTAAACGCGGCGAGATCCACACGGCCCGACGCATCGGCCGGAATGCCATCGACTTTAAAGCCCAGCAACGCCGCCGTTGCCGGATTTGTGCCATGCGCCGATTCCGGCACCAAAACACGTGTCCGCGTGGCCAATTCGCCCTTCGCCTCAATGGCGGCGCGAATGGCCATCATGCCGCATAATTCACCATGCGCGCCGGCTTTCGGCGATAAAGCCACTTCCGGCATACCGGTCAATGTTTTCAGCCAATGCGCCAACTCATCCATTAATTGCAATGCGCCCTGCACACTGGCTTGCGGTTGCAGCGGGTGAATATCGCTAAAACCCGGCAGCCGCGCCATTTTTTCATTCAGGCGCGGATTGTGTTTCATGGTGCATGAACCGAGCGGATAAAGCCCCGCATCAATGGCGTGATTTTTCTGGCTCAAGCGCACAAAATGGCGCATCGCTTCCGGCTCTGACAAGCCGGGCAAATCAATATCGCCGGCAGCAGCACAATCGCCAAGCCGCGACTTAGTATCGGGCACCGCTTCCAAGTCGACGCCGCAATTTTCATATGAGCCGATTTCAAAGATTAACGGCTCTTCCAATTGCAGGCCGCGATTACCGGTAAAGGTTTGTTTCTCACTCATGCCAGCACCTCCTTCAGGGCCGCCGCAAAGGCTGCAATATCATCTTCCGTATTGGCTTCGGTTGCCGCCACCAGCAGCACATCATCGAGACCGGCATCCGGCGCCAGTCGCGATACCGGCACACCGCCAAGCACCGATTTATCAGCCAGCGCATCAACCACTGCCGCCGCATCGCTTGGCAGACGCAAGCTGAACTCATTAAAAAACGCATCCGTCAAAACACTGACACCGGGCACGCCCGCCAAAGCGTCGGCCAATTGTACGGCGCGGGCATGGTTTAACTGCGCCAATTGCCGCAAACCCTTGCCCCCCAGCAGCGTCATATGCGCGGTGAAGGCCAGCGAACACAGACCCGAATTGGTGCAAATATTCGATGTCGCTTTATCGCGCCGAATATGCTGCTCGCGGGTCGACAGCGTCAGCACAAAACCGCGCTGGCCGTCAGCATCCACCGTCTCGCCACAAAGGCGGCCGGGCATTTGCCGAATATGTTTATCGCGCGCCGCAAACAGACCGACATAAGGGCCACCGAAATTCAGCCCACCGCCAATTGACTGGCCTTCGCCGGTAACAATATCGGCCCCCATATCGCCGGGCCGCTTCAATAGGCCAAGTGATACAATCTCGGGCACAGCCACAATCAGCAAACAGCCCTTGGCTTGCACTGCGGCCGCCAGCTTGGTGAAATCGCTGACATTGCCGAAAAAGTCGGGGTTTTGGACAACCACACAGCTTGTGTCATCATCAATTAAAGCCAGTAAATCTTCTGCCCCGGCCGGTGCCATATCGGCCTGCGCCAGCGCAAAACCACCCATTTCAGACAGGTTTTCAATCACCGCCGTATAATGCGGATGCAAGCGGCCCGATAAAACAGCGCGGCTTTTACGGGTCACGCGGTGCGCCATCAGCACCGCCTCAGCGGTAGCCGTTGAGCCGTCATACATGGAGGCATTGGCCACCGGCATGCCGGTCAATTCGCTGACTTGTGTTTGAAACTCAAACAAATATTGCAGCGTGCCTTGGGTAATTTCCGGCTGATATGGCGTATAGCTGGTCAAAAATTCAGAGCGTTGAATGATATGGTCAACCGTGGCCGGCACATGGTGCTTATAGGCACCGGCACCGCAAAAAAACGGCACGGTTGAGGCGGTCATGTTTTTGCCCGCCATCGCAGATAGCTGTCGCTCAACCTGCATTTCGCCTTGGTGGCGCGGCAGGTCTACCGTGCCGTCTCGGCGTGCCGCATCGGGCACATCAACAAACAAATCGTCAATATGCGCGGCGCCAATCGTCGCCAGCATATTTTGCCTATCGGCATCGGTTAAAGGTAGGTAGCGCATCAGTCCAGCTCCTTCACAAATTCAGAATAGGCCGCTTCATCCATCAGCCCGTCCAGTTCGCCGGCATCGGCCAATTTCATTTTGAAAAACCATCCGGCATTATCAGCATCTTCATTGACCAGTGCCGGATTGCCTTCCAGCTCGCCATTGCCTTCCACCACTTCGCCGCTTACCGGCGCATAAACTTCAGACGCCGCTTTGACGCTTTCAACCACTGCCGCATCATCGCCTTTGCTGACTTGGCGGCCTGCTTCCGGCACTTCGACAAACACCACATCGCCCAATTGCGATTGCGCATAATCGGTAATACCGACTGTCGCCACATCGCCATCAAGGCTGATCCATTCATGATCTTTGGTAAATTTCTTGCTCATCTCATCACCCTTTTTTGTAATTCTGCGGCACAAACGGCATGGCAGCGATACGCGCCGACATGGCTTTGCCCCTGACAATCAATTGAATTTCAGTATCATTCGCGGCATAGGCCGGCGGCACATACCCCATGGCCAGCGGCCCACCAAGGCTGGGGCCGAAACCGCCACTGGTCACCGTGCCAATCGTTTCGCCCTGCATATTTTGGATTTCGGTACCCTCGCGGGCCGGTGCACGCCCTTGCGGCACAATACCGACACGCTGCTTTTGTAGCCCGTCTGCCATTTGCGCCACGACAATCGCTGCGCCCGGAAAATCAGCCGCTGCGCGGCGGCGTTTTGGTACCGACCACATTAAATCGGCTTCCGCCGGTGTTGTCGCCGTATCAATATCATGCCCGTAAAGGCATAAACCCGCCTCCAACCGCAAACTGTCGCGCGCGCCCAAACCGATAGGCGCAACATCTTCATGCGCCAATAGCGCAGTCGCCAAAGCTTCCGCCTTGCTCTCTTCTATCGAAATTTCATAGCCGTCTTCGCCGGTATAACCACACCGCGACACCAGCACCGGCACGCCGTCCCATGTGCTCCAAACCGCCTGCATGAACATTAATCCGGCGCAGTCTGCAATCAGCGTGCTCAATACCACTTCAGCCTTCGGGCCTTGCAAGGCCAATAAAGCACGCTGCTGAACATCAAGTGTCGCACGGCCCTGAAGCTTTTCTGAAATATGCGCGAAGTCAGCCTGCTTGCAGGCCGCATTAACCACCAGCCATAGGCTATCGCCAAACCGCGTGGCCATTAAATCATCCAGAATGCCGCCCTTATCATCGGTTAATTGCGTGTAGCGCATCTGCCCGTCTTTCAACGTGCTGATGCCGCCGGGCACTAATTCTTCAAACAAAATCGCGGCGTCACCTTCATGCGCGGTCAATTTGGCTTGCCCCATATGCGAGACGTCAAACAGACCGGCGCGGCTGCGCGTGTGAATATGCTCTTTCATCACGCCGAGCGGATATTGCACCGGCATGTCATAACCGGCAAACGGCACCATTTTTGCGCCCAGCGACTGATGCAGGCTGTGCAGCGGTGTCTTATTCAATGTTTGCGGTGCGTTCACGGGTAACGACTCCTGAGTGTGCGACCGGAACCATTCCGGCCTCACCCTCCTCTGTCGTTTGAACCTGAGAGATTTACCCCTTCGGTGAGCCGTGCCATAAGCCGACTGCTTTCCAGAGTGTCATCGCCACACGGTCCTTTTGCCTGAGAGTTTCCGAGGGCGGTTGCTCCTTCGGCCCCGTTTCAAAAAACGGTGTCTCCCGTGTGGGTCATCTGTAACTATAAAATAACTTCGAGTCGGGAAGAGTCAATGACAGCACGGTCGCAGGCAAATGAAACCGTCAATCTGTTGTGCATTAATCAACCAAACCCAATTGCTTGCCGTAACGGGCGCGATTATCAGCCAATTGCCGTTCGCTCAAAATAAAACCGGCGACCAAGCGCGGCTTGGCATCATCGCCTTTTTGGCCATAGGTGAAATCCGGCAAAGTCAGGGTGAAGCGCGCATCGCGCGCGGTCAGCTTATATTGCGTGCGGGCGATAAT
>CBFIHY010000067.1:0-8310 GCA_965662315.1 Alphaproteobacteria bacterium | reverse complement strand
CTGATTAAGCACGGCGCGAAATTACTGTTCGCCTATGCCGAGGCGACCGTGCCGAAAGTGACCATCATCACCCGCAAAGCCTATGGCGGAGCCTATGATGTGATGGCGTCAAAACATTTGCGTGGCGACTTTAACTATGCCTGGCCAACTGCCGAGATTGCGGTGATGGGTGCCAAGGGCGCGGTTGAGATTATTTTCCGTAATTCCAGTGAAGAGGAAATTGCCGAGCAGACGGCGCAATATGAAGAACGCTTTTTGAACCCGTTTGTGGCCGCTGAGCGCGGTTATATTGACGAGGTTATTCAGCCGCATAATACACGCCGCCGCGTGGCCCGTGCGCTGGCGCTTCTATCTTCAAAGAAGCTCGAGAACCCTTGGAAAAAACACGATAACATCCCGCTATAGATTATGAAAAAATTTGATAAAATTCTGATTGCAAATCGCGGCGAGATTGCCTGCCGTGTGATTAAATCTGCCCGCGCTATGGGCATTAAAACCGTCGCCGTATATTCCGATGCCGACGCGCTTGCGCTGCATGTGCGCGAGGCCGATGAGGCGGTGCATATTGGTGGCGCACCGGCGGCTGAAAGCTATTTGGTCATCGATAAAATTCTCGATGCGATAAAGCAAACCGGCGCCCAAGCCGTGCATCCGGGCTACGGCTTTTTGTCTGAAAACAAAGCCTTTGCCGAAGCATTGGATAAAGCGGGCATTGCCTTTATTGGCCCGCCGGCCGGTGCGATTGAAGCAATGGGCGATAAAATCACCTCAAAGAAATTGGCGGCGGAAGCCGGTGTCTCAACCGTGCCCGGTCATATGGGGCTGATAGCCGACGCTGATGAGGCGGTTAAAATTTCCAATGAGATCGGCTATCCGGTGATGATTAAAGCGTCAGCCGGTGGCGGTGGTAAGGGCATGCGGATTGCGTGGAATGATGACGACGCGCGCGAAGGCTTTCAGTCTTCAAAAAATGAAGCGGCAGCCAGCTTTGGTGATGACCGCATTTTCATTGAGAAATTCGTCACCCAGCCGCGCCATATTGAAATTCAAATTCTCGGCGATAAGCATGGCAATGTGATTTATTTGGGCGAGCGCGAATGTTCCATTCAGCGTCGTAACCAGAAAGTTATTGAGGAAGCGCCAAGTCCGTTTCTTGACGAGGCGACCCGTAAAGCAATGGGTGAACAGTCTGTGAAACTGGCCAAGGCGGTGGATTATTGTTCTGCCGGCACGGTCGAGTTTATTGTCGATGGCGATAAGAATTTCTATTTCCTCGAGATGAATACACGGCTGCAGGTTGAGCATCCGGTAACCGAATTGATTACCGGCATTGATTTGGTCGAGCAGATGATTAATGTCGCGGCCGGTGAAAAGCTGACGCTGAAGCAAGAAGATGTGCAGCTAAATGGCTGGGCGATTGAAAGCCGTGTTTATGCCGAAGACCCGTATCGCGGCTTCTTGCCGTCAACCGGACGTTTGTCGCGCTACCGGCCACCGGCAGAAGGCGTGCAAGACGGTGTCACCGTGCGCAATGATACAGGCGTTTATGAAGGCGGTGAGATTTCGCTTTTCTACGACCCGATGATTGCCAAATTGGTTACCCACGCACCGGACCGCTTGGCGGCCACGGATGCAATGGCGGATGCGCTGGATAATTTCCGTATTGATGGCATTCGCCATAATATCGATTTCTGTGGCGCGATTATGCAACATCCACGTTTCCGCGAAGGGGCGCTGACGACTGCGTTTATCGACGAAGAATATCCCGATGGCTTTGATGGTGCGCCGGTCGACAGTGCGCGCGTGGAAGAACTGGCGGTTATCGGTTTTGCCATGTCGCAAATCACGCAAATGCGGGCGTCTGAAAGCTCGCAAGTTCTGTCCGGTCATCAATTTACACCGGAAACAGAACAGGCTGTGCAAGTCGGCGATTTAGTATTCACCGCCAGCAAATCTGCACAAGGTGTGATGCTGAACGGGGTTGATATTGCCGTTGAATGCGACTGGCTGCCGGGCGATTTGTTTTTCTATGGCGCGGTAAACGGCAAGCCGATTAGCTTATCGGTCGACCGCCATGCGGAAGGCTATACGCTGACCGGCCGCGGTGCAGCGGTTAAGGTTTATGTGCGCCGTCTGGCAGCACAAGCAGCAATGGTCCATATGCCTGAAAAGACAGATGGGGCGAGCGAGAAAGAACTCATCTGCCCGATGCCGGGTGTTGTCGTGTCGGTGGCGGTAGAAGAGGGGCAAGCGGTAAAAGCCGGAGAACCTCTGGCGGTTGTTGAGGCGATGAAAATGGAAAATATTCTGCGCGCCGAAAAAGACCTGACCGTCAAAAAAGTGCTGTGCGCTGCCGGGGATAAGCTGGCTGTCGACGAGGTCATGCTGGAATTTGAATAAATATTTGTTTTAGCCCCTCATTTCCTCTAGCCTGAAAAGGCCTAATAAGAAAAAGAGGAGGCTATTATGGATTCTATCAATGTCATGGATGTGAGCTTTTTGCCGCTGATTATCGGTGCGGTATTGGCTTTCTTTTGGGGTTATTTCTATTTCTCTGAGCGTATGGTCGGCAAGACCTTCATGGAAATAAATGCCACAAAACCCGATCAATCAATGCTGATGCCAATGGCTCTTGAAGCGCTTTATTTGCTGCTTTTGTCTTGGCTGGTAGCCGTATTTTATACGCTGCAAATGGATCACGGCATGGTGCGCGGCATTGGCGCAATTTTCGCCGCAACCGTCATTATCGGCCATTTTTCCGGTGCGGCATGGGCGCAGAGACCAATGAAACTGGCTGCCTTAAATAGCGGTTATTTTGTCGGCTGCATTGTCATTTTACTGCTGACGCAATATGTCGGACGGATGATTTAGTCAGTCGCTCGGAAAACAGGCGGCGAAATTATCGACCAGCGCTTTGTCCAGCTCTGCCATGCTAATCGGATAGCCGAGATCTATCATGCTTGTCACGCTTTGGTCGGTAATGCCGCACGGCACAATGCCGCCAAAATGCTCAAGCTCCGGCTCGACATTAATTGAAATGCCGTGAAAGCTGACCCAGCGTCGAATGCGCAGGCCGATAGCGGCGATTTTATCTTCTTTCATCGGCCCTTTATCAGGGCGCGGCACCCAAACACCAACGCGCCCTTCAGTGATGTGCGCGTGAATATTGAAGTCATCCAGCGTTTGAATAACCCAGTTTTCGGCCTGCTGCACAAAGCGGCGGACATCGCGGCCGCGCTTTCTAAGGTCCAGCATCAGATAGACCACCCGTTGGCCCGGCCCGTGATAGGTATATTCACCGCCGCGCTTGGCCTCATAGACCGGAAATCTATCTTGCTGCAGCAAGTCGGCTGGATTGGCGCTGGTGCCTGCTGTATATAGCGGGGGATGCTCTAGAAACCATAAACATTCGGGCTGTTTGTCGTCGATAATATTGGCCACGCGCTGCTCCATAAAGGCCAGCGCATCGGGATAGGCGACGGGCTTGTCGCTAAAAATCAGTTCCGGTTTCGGGTTCATTTGGCAGTTTTACCATCGAACGGCATATCTATAAAAACAAAATAAATTGTAAATATAAAATAATCACATAAAAATATTGATAAATAGCCGGCAATGCCCCATATAAAAGATAAGGAGACAAAAAATGCTACCGATTGTCCTTGATGTCAGCCAGCTAACCATTGCCATTGTCGGCAGTGGGCCGCAAGCACGCCGTCGATTGCAAATGGTCGATGCGGCAGGCGCAGAATTTGTTCGCGTCTATGCTGAGAATGCCGAGGCCGATATGGTGGCGCTGGCCGGCGATCGGTTGATTGAAGCATGGCCGACACAAGACGATTTGGCGGCCTGCCATGTGGTCTATATCGCCAATGTTGATGACGCGCTGCAAGAGCAATTCACCGTGCAGGCGCGCGCCGTTAAAACGCTGGTTAATGTCGAGGATGTGAAACCGCTATGCGATTTTCATGTGCCGGCGATTGTCCGTCGCGGTGATATGCTGCTGACCGCGTCGACCGGTGGCAAATCGCCGGGCTTGGCGCGGCGTCTGAAAAGCAAGTTGGAAGAGCAATACCCTGAAAGTTGGGCGCAACGCTTGAATGAGTTATCGGATTTACGCGATGGTTGGCGCGCTGAAGGGGCCGATTTCAAAACCCTGATTGATAACAGCAATCAAGTGATTGATGAGAAAGGTTGGCTGGCATGAGCAATCTGGCAGCGCAAACGCATGAAGCGCCGGTATTGGCTGATTTAAACGGGCTTTACGAAACCATGACGGCGCAAGAAATTTTGCGCCATGCGATTGAAGAGCAATTTGTCGACCGCATCACGATTGTCTCTTCTTTCGGCGCAGAGTCGGTGATTTTACTGCATATGATTTCCGAAATTGACCCGACGGTTCCGGTCATCATGCTGAATACCGGCAAGCTGTTTGGTGAGACGCTGCGCTATCGTGACCGGCTGCAAGATAAATTAGGGTTGATGGATGTGCGCACAGTCGGGCCAGACCCGCGAGAATTGAATGTCGAAGACGCCAAGGGTGGCCTATGGCAGCGCAACACGGACGCATGCTGCGATTTGCGCAAAGTGCGGCCGCAAGCACGCGCCGTCGCGCCTTTTGATGCACTGATTACCGGCCGTAAGCGGTTTCAAACCGGCACACGGGCGCAAATGCAAATCATCGAGAAAGACACTGATGGCCGCTATAAAATCAACCCGTTGGCCAATTGGGATCTCGACCAGCTGAAGACTTATATCGAACAGCATAATTTGCCGCGTCACCCGCTGGTGAAAGACGGTTATCTGTCGATTGGCTGCATGCCGTGCACCAATAAGGTGGAAGAGGGCGGCGATTATCGTTCAGGCCGTTGGGCCGATAGCGATAAGGATGAATGTGGCATTCATCTGAATATCGATGGAGACGGGATTTAAGTGCTATCTCGCTTGTTATGCAGCGATTATTTTGCTAGCTAACAGGCCTACCGAACATCCGGTTATCGCGTGCGACCGTGGCGGAATTGGTAGACGCGCAGCGTTGAGGTCGCTGTGGGGTAACACCCGTGGAAGTTCGAGTCTTCTCGGTCGCACCATTATTTCTTCTTAGAAGCAGCTTTCGGCTTATCGCCCTCGCGCCGCATGAGATGCAGCAGGCCCAAAATCACCGCCAGGGCCAGCGCTGCTGCCGGTGTCACTTTGCTGATAAAGCCGGCGACATTATCGGCCACTGATACAACATAGGGGCCGGCGGTATCACCCAGCAGCAAATAGATTGCCAAAAGGGCAAGCACCAAGGCACCTGCCACTTCGGCAATTCGAAGAAAAAAATTGGTTAATGTGCCTGCATAGGCATTCACTTTATCCATGCTCTATCCCTCTCCATTCGCTGCCGGGTTTACCGGTTAGTCTTGCCGGAACAGCACTAAGATAATGCCGAGGGCAATCAGCCCGGGCAGTCCTGCCGCACCAAGTGTTGCAACAAGCGCCGTAATGTTACCGGCAACATCGCCGAGAAACGCCATATTTGACGGACCAACCAATAGGCTGGCCACAATGGCAAGCGCCAGAAGCGAGACAAATACATCTGTGACATTGTTTACAATGGTTTTGATGTTTTCCATCGTTTGGGTCCTCCTCTTTTTGTTATTCTGCTGACCCAACCAGCAGTCAGGAAAGTTTGCAGGGTTGAACAGCTAAAGGCCAGTGACTTGCCATCAAAAACTGACAGATTTTAGCTAATTTGTAATTAAATAACCGTTAAGCACGCTGCCGCGTAATATTATTTCGTTAAATTTGCCGAAAATTCGAATCGCCCAAGGTAAAAACGCCATTGAAACGATGCTGAACGGCTGACATAGTTAAACCTCTTTGGGGGGGTGTTACTGTGGCTTTATCAAAAGCAACATTATCGATTTACGGAATGCTGGGGTTGCCATTGGCACTGGTCGGCTATCCGATTGCGATATGGTTGCCGGCTTTTTATGCCGGTGAAATCGGTGTTTCGCTGGCCGCAGTGGCGACAATGCTGTTACTCGCCAAATTATCCGATGTTGTCACCGACCCGCTGGTCGGCACCATCTCAGATCGATTGCGCACGCCGTTTGGACGGCGACGGCCGCTCATATTGCTCGGCGTGCCGGTTCTGTGCGGTTCCATCTGGCTGCTATTTGTGCCGATGGAAGGGGCGGATTCGGTTTATTTGCTGCTATGTATTGCCGGTATGTATATCGGCACGACGCTGGTCGGGCTGCCTTACGGCGCTTGGGGGGCTGAGCTGTCACCCGATTACCATCAGCGCGCGCGGGTTACCGCTTGGCGCGAGCAATTCACCCTAATCGGCTTATTGGTGGCAGCGTTTATTCCATTTTTGGTTGAGCAATATGGCGCCGGTGATACGCCGTCCATTATGCGTGGTATGGCTTTGGCGATTTGTATTTCAACGCCGATTGCGGTGCTGCTCTTGTGCCTGTTTGTGAAAGAAGTGCCGCCCAGTAAAGCCGAAAACGAGTCGAAAGCGACCTTTATGCAAGGGGTGCAAAAGGTTTGGGCCAATAAGCCGATGCGTATGGTTATCGGTCTTTTGCTGATTGTGACGCTGGCCGAGGCGTTTCGTAATGCGCTGTCCTTATTCTTTATGAAGTCGGTCATTCAAGCCGATGGCGTCGGCACACTCTATTTTATTTACTTTGTCGCCGGTTTGGCGGCGGTGCCGGGTTGGTTATGGCTGGGGCGCAAAATCGGTAAGCATGTTGCTTTCGCCGGCACGCTGATTACCGTGGCGATTATCTCAGCGATAAATATGTTTTTCACCGCCGATGATTATTGGCTGTTTGTTGCCTTTTTCATTGCCAAAGGGGCGTGCTTTGGCGGTCTGCAATTCCTGCCCTTGGCGATATTGGCCGATGTGATTGATGTCGAAACGGCGGAGACCGGCAAGGCGCGCGCCGGTGCTTATATTGCGTTTGCCAGCATGACGGCAAAAATCTCAACCGCGCTTGGCACATTCTTGGCAATTCGTGCTTTGTCGTTCACTAATTTTGACGCCAAGCTATTGTCAGAAAATGCCTTTGATGACTTGTTTGTGCTGCGGCTTTTATACGCCATTGCACCGGCGGTATTTTTTATCGGCGCGATTATTATCGCGCTGCGCTTTCCGTTGACCGCCAAAGTTCAAGCTGAATTGCAGGCAAAAATCAGAGCGTCGCAAACCGATTAAACGGCTGGCCGGTACCTAGCAAGTGTCCCGTGTAAGTGGTTGGCAGTGGTTAGCCGCGCAATTTGCCGGTCATATAAAGGGGAATAACCAGCCCCAGCGATAATACCAGATTGCTGATTATGTTCATTTTGAAGCCGGTAATGTAGCTGATATAGCCGTCAATCAGGTTCCAAATAATCAGAATGACAAAGGCTTGCCGATACATTTTATCGCCGAGATGGCTGGCTTGGGCGGCCCTGAAGAAATAGAAAAACGTCAGTCCCCAGCCAATGGTAATGGCCCCGATAAGGCCAAAGGCAAAGCGTTCTACATCGTTGAAAACAGGCGGGTTTTCAGGGTTTTGCAAGGTAAGCATAAGCCGTGCGCCGCCCTCGAAACCTTCAATGCCGGCGAGCGCCAGCACCGCGCCGAAAACAATCAAGCCGAAGCACCAAATATTCAACCAGTTGATCCAAAATTTGCTCATGGCTTTTCCTCGCCCTTTTTGTCGCAGGTCTTAATATTGACCTGTCTTTTGTTGTTTTGCGTAAATAGCTTAGACGAGGATGAAACGGAATGAAACAGTCAGACGACACAAAAGACAAAAATGAAAAACCGCCCCGGCCGACAGGCGAGGGCGGTAAAGTCATTTCCATGCGTAAGCCGAAACCAAATCCGGTTTTTGACGCTGAATGGTTTTATGACGAAGAGGAATTCTTCGCCGACCATATGGACGAATTTGACTGGTAATTAAACCAGCGCAAGTGCCATCAGGGCCAAGCAGATAACGGAAGCAAACCAGATAAGGGTGCGGAAGTAAGAAACACCCATCAGATAAGCGGCCAAATAGGCAACCCGCAAACCCAGCCAAATGGTTGCCGTTTCAGCCACCGGCCCGCCGGTTGCAACGGCCAGAACAGCCAGTGGCATAAACACCAATAGGCTTTCTTGCATATTGCCGCTGGCGCGGCGAGCGCGGCCAATAATGACCGAAACTTCTTTTGTTTCATCACGCGGCCCGACCAAATAATCATTTGTCAGTTCCTTGCGTACCATGGCCAGCATGCCCGGCAACATTAAATGCACCAAATAAACCACTAATGTGGCGATAAGAACGTTAG
>CBFIHY010000066.1:0-8328 GCA_965662315.1 Alphaproteobacteria bacterium | reverse complement strand
GGCCAGCGTTGACTTACCCGCATTAGGCGGCCCGATAACCGCAACAAAACCACACTTTTGGCTCATTTCGGGCCTCCATCATCAATCACTTTAAGCAAGGCTGCGGCCGCTTGCTGGTCTGCCAATTTTCGCGACCCGCCATCGCCGCGCGCTGCGCCCAAAATACAACTCACTTCGACGATGAAATGCGGCGCATGCGCCGGACCGGCACTTTCAACGATTTTATAGCTCGGCAAATCATGACCGCGCTTGGCAAGTAATTCCTGCAAAGCGCTTTTGCTGTCAATCGGCGCATCGGTCTGATTATCCAACACGCTCTGCCAATGCGTTGCAACCAGCGCGGCGGCCGGCTCTAACCCGCCATCCAAAAACACCGCGCCCAATACAGCCTCGCAGGCATCAGCCAATATCGCATCGGGAATTTTATCGCGCTTTTTAATGCCGCTATCGGTTTTGACTACTTTTTGCAAATTCCATTGGCGGGCAATGGCCGCACAGGTTTTACCGCTAACCAAATGATTGAGGCGTCGCGCCAGATTACCTTCTTTCTCATCCGGATAACGGGCGACCAATATATCCGAAATGGCCAACCCCAAAACGCGGTCGCCAAGAAATTCCAATGCTTCATTATCGGCATCCACATTCAGGCTGGCATGGCGCAAGGCGCGATGCAAAAGCGTCTCATCGGCAAATTCATAGCCAAGTGTTTTTTGAAATTCGGCCAGCCCGTCCATCAATCCACCAGATTGAACAAGCGCGAGAAGCGAATGGAAATCGGCCAACGCCAAAATTCATAAAACCGCGTTCGGTCGTCAAAAGAGAAGAACAGAATTTTCGCCGGACCGACCAGGTTTTCATGCGGCACATAACCGACATAACGCAAAAAGCGGCTATCGGTTGAATTGTCACGATTGTCACCCATCATGAAATAATGCCCCTCAGGCACTTCATAAACGCCGGTATTATCGGCCGGACTGCCGTCAATCTGGTCGAGCGTCATATAGCTGCGCCCGCTCGGCAAGGTTTCACGATAGCGGCGAATTTTCTGCGGCGGCGCATTGCGGCGCGGCTCTTCAAAATCAACCATCGCCTCGCGCTTAATCGGTGTGCCATTGAGCCAGACAACGCCATCTTTGACCTGCACCGTGTCACCGGGCAGACCGATAACCCGTTTAATGAAATCCGTGCGGCCATCGCTTGGCAATTTGAACACCACAACATCGCCGCGCTGCGGCCCGCGCTCTGATGTGCGCCCGTCAAATAAGGGCGGGCTGAATGGTAGGCTGTGACGCGAATAGCCATAGCTGAATTTGGTGACAAACAGAAAATCGCCAATCAACAAAGTCGGCTTCATCGAACTTGAGGGAATATTGAATGGCTGAAACATGAGCGAGCGAATAACCAAGGCAATCGCCGCGGCAATCAGAAAAATGCGAACATTATCTTGCCACGTATCGGGTTTCTTTTCAGGCTTTGCTTCCGGCTTGGCCAGCGTTTCTTCAGACATTAACCGGCCTCGTTTTGCGGTATGGCGGAAATAATGACAATCGCCTGCGCCTGCGGAAAATCATCAGTGATTGTTAAATCGATTTGCGGCTGCATGCCGGTCGGCACCATTTTATTGAGCCGCGCCAGCGCACCATTGGTCAACGTCATGGTCGGTTTGCCTGACGGCAAATTGGTCACCCCCATATCGCGCCAGAACACGCCTTGTCGCAAGCCGGTGCCCAAGGCCTTAGAGCAAGCTTCTTTGGCCGCAAAGCGTTTGGCATAAGAGGCAGCGCGCAATTTGCGCCGCTCTGAGCGTCTTTGCTCGGTCTCCGTAAACAGTCTTTGCACGAAGCGGTCGCCGAACCGCTCCAGCGATTTCTCGATACGGCGAATGTCGATAATGTCATTACCAATACCCAAAATCATGCCGAAACACCTCGCCGGGCTTCCAGCATCAGCCGACGCATTTCACCAATCGCCCCTTCAAGGCCGGTGAAAATCGCTTCGCCAATCAGAAAATGCCCGATATTCAATTCGACCATTTCCGGTATGGCGGCAATCGGTGACACGGTCTCAAAGCAAAGCCCATGACCGGCATGCACTTCCAGCCCCAAGCCATCGGCCAAAACCGCACCGGCTTTCAACTTTTCCAACTCGGCGGCAAAAGCCGCGTCCTTACCGTCATGATGCGCATGGCAGTAAGTGCCGGTATGCAATTCAATAATATCTGCGCCCAATTCGGCAGAGGTTTCTATCTGTGCGGTATCCGCGTCGATAAAAAGCGAAACGCGAATACCGGCATCTTTAATCGGCTGAATAATTTCAGCCAAAGCGGCGCGCCCACCAACCACATCAAGCCCGCCTTCGGTCGTCACCTCTTGGCGTTTCTCCGGCACAATGCAGCACGCATTGGGCTTGTGGCGCAGCGCGATTTGCAGCATTTCATCGGTTGCCGCCATTTCAAGATTGAGCGGCAAACCGATTTCTTGCGCCAAACGCTCAATATCCGCATCGCCAATATGGCGACGGTCTTCGCGCAAATGCGCGGTAATGCCGTCTGCACCGGCCAAAGCCGCCAGTTCAGCCGCTTTTACCGGGTCAGGATGTTTGCCACCACGCGCATTGCGAATGGTCGCGACATGATCAATATTTACGCCGAGGCGAAGTTTTTTACTGGCTGCCATCAGGCCTTATTAGCATCATTTGAGCCGGCTGCCTCGCGTTTTCTCTGCAAACGCGCACTCCGTTGTTTTTGGTAAAGGTCGATAGACCAATAGCTTGGATAATAGACCAACAAGCCGATAACCAGACCGACCGGTATCCAACCAAACAGCATCGGCACCACCACCGGCGCCAATGAGCTGAACGGGGCCTCCACAAACAGGGTAAAACTCAACTCAGGCAGCTCGCGAGCCTCGCCATTGCGGCCCAGCATGAAACTGCCGATATTATAAGTCGACAGCCAAATAAACGGGAAAGTAACCGGGTTACCGACCCATGTACCGGCAACAGAAGCGATGAAGTTGCCGCCGATAAAATAAATGATAACCGCACCCCAAATAATATGCGTACCGAGTATCGGATTGGCAGAAACAAAACCGCCAATCGCCAGACCAAGGGCCAGATTATGCGGCGTGCCACTGAGGCGAACTGTGCGTTGCCACAGATATTTTGTCGCCCGAATCCAGCCTTCGCGCGGCCATAAAAACTGCCTTAGTTTTTCAAAAAAAGTTTGCGGTATGCGGCGTTTGAACATTCTCCGGACACCGCTCTATTTCAAACCGCGACTGCCGGGTTTAATCGCCGGCGTGTCGGCCAAATCTGCAGGCACGCTTTTGGCATCGAATGTTTCAACTTTAATTTGCGCCAGACTGGCCAGCTTAACGCCGATTTTTGCTTTGCCACCGGAGCGGTCAATCAAGCAACCGGCGCCGACAACTTTGCCGCCCTGTGCGCGAATGGCCGCTATCGCTTCTTTCGAAGACAGGCCGGTTGTTACAATATCTTCAATCATCACCACGCGGCTAGCTTTCGGCAAATGGAAGCCACGGCGCAAGGTAAATTCACCATCAACGCGCTCAAGAAACATGGAATCGACTTTTAGGGCACGCGCCACTTCATGGCCGATAATCAGCCCACCCATTGCCGGTGCCACCACCGCATCAATATCGCCCTTTACATTGGCAGTAATTTTGGCGGCCAGTGCTTTGGCCAAACGGGCGGCACGTTTTGTGTCCATTAATACGCGGGCGCATTGCAAATAAGTGCGGCTGTGCAAGCCGGATGACAAAATAAAATGCCCTTCTAAAAGGGCTTCGGCTTTACGAAATTCTTTTAATACGGCTTCCGGTGTCATGCTAAGTCCTGCTGCTTTCGGAGAAAATGACCCGATTCGCCTCACTAATCACACTGCTTCCGCGCAACGCGCCAACCAATTGCGTCATGTGCTCAACATCACGCACCTCAACATCAATTGTCAGGTCGCAAAAATCTTCATTCAACATAATCATCGAAAGATTGGTGATATTGGCGTCAAAATCGGCAATTGTCTGAGTGATATCGCCCAATGCACCGGTCCGGTTAACCGCTGTCATGCGCACGCAACTGGCAAACAGGCGCTGCTCGGTATCTTCCCATTTCATCGGTACCCAGCGCTCCGGCTGGTCTTCATAGCGGGCCAGTGCCGGTGCATCGAGCGGATAGACAACGACCCCCTCGCCGGTTTTCACAATGCCGACAATCTCATCGCCGGGCAGCGGATAACAGTCCTCAGCAATTTTCACCACAGTGCCGAAAAGCGCGCCATTAAGCGGCAGCATAGAAGATTGCTGGCTTGATGCCTTGCTTGGGCGGCGCATCAAATTACGCATTGCACCGGCCAATTTACCGCTTTTCTTGTCGATAGATTTTTTCGGCAAGCTCGACAACAGCACATCAGCCGCCGAAATTTGCCCGCGCCCAACCGCCTCAGATAAATCATCGAGATTGGCAATATCCAGCACACCAAGCGCGCGCTCCAAAACCGGTTTGGTCGGCTCGACATCTTCAGCACGAAAAAGGTTCTCAATCATTTTATTGCCGAAGTGAATATAGTCCGCCGTCTCGCGTTCGCGCAGCGCATGGCGAATGGCGGCGCGCGCCTTGCCGGTATGCACATGGTTCAGCCAATTTTCACTCGGCAGTGTTTTCTCACCGCGAATAATTTCAATCTCATCGCCGTTTTTCAGCAAAGTGCGGAACGGCAATTTCAAACCGTTAATTCGCACACCAATGCAGCTATTGCCGATTTCCGTATGCACGGCATAGGCAAAATCCAGCGCCGTTGCGCCGCGCGGCATGGCAATCAGGCGACCTTTCGGGGTGAAGCAGAAAACCTGATCGGTGAACAATTCCAGCTTTGTGTTTTCCAGAAACTCTTCCGCCGTGCCGCCTTCTTTCAGCTGATTGACCATATCTTGCAGCCAGCTAAAGGGCTGAATTTCAGCAATATCCGGGTATTCTTGCTGCTTATCTTTATAGGCCCAATGCGCCGCCACACCCTTTTCGGCAATCTCGTGCATTTGCTCAGTGCGGATTTGCACTTCGACACGCTGCTTATCCGGCCCGATAATCGTCGTATGTATCGACTGATAGCCGTTCAGCTTCGGCGTCGAGATATAATCCTTATAGCGACCCGGCACATAATTATAGGCGCGGTGCAAAATACCCAAAGCGCGATAACAAGCATCTTCATCGGTAACGACGATGCGATAGCCGAAAATATCCGATAATTGCTCCAGCGAAATCGACTTGTTTTGCATTTTGCGCCAGATGGAGAATGGCCGCTTTTGTCGCCCATAAACATGCGCCTTCAACCCATATTTGCCAAACAGGCTGGAAAATTCATAAGCGATTTCATCCAGCCTTGCGCCGCTTTCTTCGCGCAGCACATCCAGCCGTTCGACAATCAATTCACGCGCATCGGCATTGACCTGCGCAAATGATAAATCTTCCAGTTCTTCGCGGAAATTTTGCATGCCGATACGACCGGCCAGCGGCGCGTATATATCCAGCGTTTCTTGTGCAATACGCATGCGTTTGGCTTCGGCCGAAATGAAATGCAGCGTTCGCATATTGTGCAAGCGGTCAGCCAGCTTCACCAAAAGAATACGCACATCGCTGGCCGTGGCCAGCAGCAATTTGCGGAAATTTTCCGCCTGCGCCGCATCGGCTGACGATAATTCCAGCAGAGACATTTTGGTGACGCCATTAACCATATCGGCAATTTCGCGCCCGAATAATTTTTCAATCTCGCCGAAAGTCGCGTCCGTATCTTCGATCGTGTCGTGTAATAAGGCGGTGGCGATACTGGCCGTATCAAGCCGCAAATCGGTAAGTATGCCGGCCACTTCAACCGGATGCGAATAATACGGGTCACCGGAGGCGCGCTTTTGATCGCCATGCTTTTGCGTGGCGTAAACATAGGCGCGGTTCAGCAATTCCTCATTGGCGAGCGGTTCGTAGGAGGCGACGCGGTCAACAAGCTCATATTGGCGCATCATGGCTGTATGCCCCCGATTGATGGGGCGAATATGTCGATAGACTTATTCGCCGCGACCATCCTTGTCTTTCGGACCGGCATTTTCCAGCGATTGCAGCGCAGCCAGAATATCATCTTCAGTCATCTCAACCATTTCACTCGAAGTTGATTCTTCACCGATTTGCTGCGGCGCTGCAAGCGGCGCGGCGATAATATCTTCTTCAGGCTCGTCAATATCGACCTGTTTCTGCAATGAGCCGACCAAATCCTCGCGAATTTCGCCCGGTATCAGCTTCTTATCGGCAATCTCGCGCAGCGCAACGACAGGGTTTTTGTCATTATCGCGCTCAACCAGCAACTCCGCACCGGCAGACATGCCGCGCGCGCGATGCGATGCCAAAAGCACCAGCTCAAAGCGGTTTGTTACCTTATCGACGCAATCTTCAACGGTCACACGGGCCATGCGGCTCTCCATTCATTTCTGATATGCCTTTTATTTAGGCCTCACGGGCGCTTGGCGCAAGTGAAAAAGACTGTGGCAGTTTGACGAGGCCGCACCGCGCCTTGGCAGGCAGCGCCTGAATAAGCTGCGCAATCGGCCGGCCGCTGACCGGATGTCGCCAACCGGGCGCAATATCGCGCAGTGGATACAGCACAAAGCCCCGCGCTGCCAAACGCGGATGCGGAATTTGCGCCATCGCGCCATGCACCTCATCATGATAGCTGATAATATCAATATCCAGCGTGCGCGGCCCCCACTTCAATCGGCGTTGCCGCCCGAATGCCGCCTCCAGCGTATGCAGCCTTTGCAACAGCGCGACGGCAGGCACCACACTGTGCACCGCCACCACCGTATTAATGTAATCGCTTTGCGCTGCGCCATTTACCTTAGGGCCGACCGCCGCCGTGCGATAAAGCGGCGCGCGCGCCACCACATGCGCCCCGCATAAAGGCAAATTATCAATCGCCGCCGCGATAAGCTGCTGCGAATTGGCGAAATCGCCGGAAAGATTGCTGCCAAGCGCCAGATAAATCATGCGCCCTAGTTACAAGACTTTGTGAATGGGGGCAAACCGCCTATGATGCGGCATGAGCGCGCCGACCCTTCCCTCTACTGCACCCGCCGCCTTACCGGAGCATGATTGCCAAATCTGCCCGCGCCTTGCTGCCTATCGGGCTGAGAACCGCGCCGCGCATGGCGATTGGTTTAACGCGCCGGTGCCGTGCTTTGGCGACCCCAATGCTGAATTGCTGATTGTCGGCCTCGCCCCCGGCGTGACCGGGGCCAATCGCACCGGTCGGCCTTTCACCGGTGATTGGGCCGGTGATTTGCTGTATGCGACGCTGGCGAAGTTTGGCTTCAGCAGCGGCACTTACGACCGAAACCATATGATTGGGCACATCGATGACGGGCTGCGGCTCAACAATTGCATGATTACCAATGCGGTGCGCTGTGTGCCGCCGCAAAACAAGCCCGTCGGGGCTGAAATAAATGCCTGCCGCCCCTATTTGGCGGCGCGGCTGGCAAGCTTGCCGAATTTGAAAATTGTCTTGTCGCTGGGCAAAATCTCGCATGATAGCGTGCTGCGCGCGGTGAATGAGAATGTTCATGAGAGTGGTGGCGGTGTGAAGCTGAAAGACGCGCCCTTCGGCCACGCCACCAGCTATGACCTATCTGAATACGGCGCCAACTTCACGCTGATGTCGAGCTATCACTGCTCGCGCTACAACACCAATACCGGCCGCCTGACCACAGAAATGTTTGAGGCTGTTTTTGGGGATGTTAAGAGCAAGTTGGGGAGCTAAAAATATTCCTAAATTAAATCCAGCAACAAGCAGCGCTTATTGCTGCTAAAGAAAATTGACCGCGCAAGACTTCAAAGCTCAACACCCCCTATTTTTCTTTATTTACTTCCATTTAACTTATTGAAATTAACCCCCTTCCCTCGCGTGTGGATGGCTGGCAGGGTGGTTTTGTTGCAGCGCGGACGGTGCTGCAATGGGGCTTCGTAACCCCGATGTAAGCGGCAGGAAAACGCCGCGCTCGGCTGCTTTGACTGTCATTATTTTTGCCAAAATTGTGAATCAAAGCAGGTCTCGCACGGCGTTAAATTGAGGTTTAACGCTTTAATAATGTGCCTGTCGGAAAATCCGTTCCTCGGCCTGTGGTCGGGGTGGCGGTGGAATATAATACGCTTCGGTGAAATACGCCGCAGCCATTCTTATGTCTGGTTACGAACCCCCGGCACTCGCTTTTCGCGAGTGCCGTTTTCGCTTGTGAAACAACAAAAAGGGACGGTCAAAATGCTCGACACAAT
>CBFIHY010000065.1:0-8445 GCA_965662315.1 Alphaproteobacteria bacterium | reverse complement strand
CGCGCAATCGCTTCGGCGACCGCCGCCCCTTGTTCATCCTTTTTGTCTTCCACCAAAGCGTCGATAATTGAAGCGTACGCATTTTCGCCTGAGAAATTCGGCTCGGTGTCGGCGGTCTTTATGTTATCTGCGGCAATCTCGTCTGATTTTGTCTCCGCATTGGCGGCTTCCTCCGATTTCGCCTCTGATGAGGTCATGTTTGTACCAGCGACCCTCAAGTTCAAATCGGAAAGGCCGGAAACCTCTGCTTGCCCGGTATCCCCATCTGATTTGGTAGCCGCCACGAGGGCGCTGTCGAAGCTGGATTTCGTCTCTTTTTCAGCGCTTGCCGTATCTTCTGTGGAAGCAGTGTCGCTTGAAGGCTCTGAATTATCCGCACTCTTATTGTCTGCGCTGTCGGTGTCAGTCGGCGAGCTAGCGTCCGCCGTCGCATCCTCCTCATCGTCGGCGCCGCTGCTGCCGTCATTCGACGAGGTCTCTTCTTCTGCCGCGGTATCCGCATTGTCGTTCTCGGTGCTTGCCTCTTCGCCGTCGTCACTCGTGCTGGCCTCTTCAGGGCTTGCTTGAGGTGACAGCAGCTGATTGATTTCTTGTAGGGGCACACGGCGGACACTACCCAAAGTGCCATCGGCAGAGACATCAAGACCAAAGCCGGGCCGATTAATAGTCTGCAAGCCTGCCGGCGTGCTGACGTCCATCGCTCCCGACAGCAAAACAAAGGTTGACCCTTCATCGCTATGTTTGGCGACGATTTCCGTTCCCCGAATGCCAACGGTTGCTGTTCCGGCCTTAATTTTAACGTTTTGCGGTTGCTGATCGGCAATTTTGCCCGAAACAAATCGAATGCTTCCTGCAAGAAGCTGAGCCGAAACGGTGCCGGTTTGTTCAAACGGGTTAAAAACGAACTGGTCAAACACAACCTTTGAGTCGGGCGCGATGGAAAAAACGCTTTCATCTTTTAAGAGCACTTGTGCCTGCGTGCGACGACCTGTTTCAACCTTGTCGTTTAAGAAAACGCTATCGCCGGCCGCTAAATCGCGCCCGATTTCGAGCGTTGCGTCCATATATTTCGCCTGCATTGGGCCGGTTGAGACGGCAACTACACCGGAGACGGGGCGGTTGGCCGATGCTGAACCGATGAGGGATATGATGGCTATTGAGTATAAAAAGATACGCATGGTTGTTTCCTAAAAACTCTGGCTGACGCCGAATTTCAATTCGGTGACCGTTTTGGTGAAGTTTGGAATATTTGACCGCGTGTCGGCGGCAAATCCGCTAAGAGACAAAGTTGCGCCGCCAATATATTTGGGGAGTTGATAGGATACGCGGAGAGTTAGTTGGGTGCGTTCATCCTCGCGTATATCATCGCCGATAATCGGGTCGGCGGCGTCAAATTCAGTGCCAATGAAGTCTAGCCCCATCGAATAATTTATGGCCGCGATGCGCGTAAGAAGGGATGCTGCAATGGAGGTGGAACCATTGCTGTAATACTTTTCTTCAGCATTATTTTCCCCGGCACCGCCACTGATGGAAAGCAACCAAGCGCGTGATGCCAAACGGATGGGTTGCGAATAGCTGAGCGAAGCCGAGGCCGATGTGCCGTCTCGGCTTTTTGATGCGTTGCTGCCGAGATAGGAGAAATGCCGTATCGTTCCGCCACGCAGGGCCAGAGATACTTGTTTGCCTTTCCTGAAAGGGCGGTTGGCCAACAGCGACACTTGTTGGTTGACGTTGTAGGCCTCTTCATTCACTTCCGTCACCGCCGCGCTGTAGGAAAGCCCCCAAGGGGTTTTGCGTTTCTCACTGAAATTTAATGCGACATAGCCGGTATTGGAATCGGCGTTGTCTATATCGGCATAGTCGCGACCGCTCACCCCGATGGAGACCATGGCATTGCGCTCCCGGTAGGTTGGCAGCGTATAATTCATCGAAAGCCCTAGACTATAATCGGTAAAGGCTTCGACAACCTCAGGTGAGGTGTTTTCAAAAAGCGCATTGTAGAATTGAACTTGCGGGCCTTTGGGGGCGGCGAGGGCGTTATCAGCTGACCCTCCGCTCAAGCTCATCGAGCCGGAAAAACGCAATCGGCTTTCCGCCCGCTCGATCGCCGCCAGTAATTCATTAGCTTTGGTGCGCATGGGTTCAGGAATGGCCTTGTCTTTCAAAAGGGCTTGCAGCGTTGACCGCGCATCCGCCAAATTGCCGAGTTTGATTTGCACTTCAGCATAAAGCACCTTGGCGAGCCGACTTTGTGGGTCGAGCAAAAGCACGCGTTGCAACGTCGCTGCCGCGCTTTTGAAGTTTCGACCGGCCAATTGCTGCTGCAAATAGGCGAGGTTCAACTCGATATTTGTCGGGTCGGCGAACAGATTGTCGCGTATCTCATTGGCACCGACACTGGTGGTGGCCGACTGTCCAACGAAACACAGACCGAAAAGAAGAAATAGGACATGTGAACGCTGATGCATTGTCTACGGGCAGACATTTCCTGCATCTTGCGGCTTGGGACAGACCCAATTGGGCAGATGCGCGCCGATAAGAATTTTACCATTATCGTCCCAGCGGCTTTGTTGGGGGACTTCAGCCTCATATTTTGTGGTGTCCGCTGACCCGTCATTTTCTTCGAAACTATGCGTGTCGCATATCTCAGCATTGACGCAAGTACATCTGTGAATGTAGAAATCAGCGCTATTTGAAAGGGGTTGGCAGGCATTGGCGCATTGCAGACCGATTTGTCCTTGTTTCAACTTGGCAATATTAAGCGGTGCACCGCGTGTTTCTCCGGAGGTGCCGGCAGCCGCTGACGTATTGGCCCAATCGGCCTCCATATGCAGGCTGACCGCATAGGGCACGGTCTCGTCATAGGCGTTTTCATGGGTTGAATTAAGCGAGGTTACGGCGGCAGCGACATATTCGATGCAATCGCTTTCTTTAGTGATGACTTGGTTGATGTCGGTCGCAAGAGCTGTGCGACCGTCGGTAATCTCATTGTCGATAACCATGACGTCGTGGGTGAAGGCGCGGTCAATTGTGTTAGCGTTGGCGAGTGTGACCTTTGATTTGGTGTTGTCAATATAACCCTGATAACCGACCACACCGACAGCAGCCAAAATGCCGATAATGGCTATAACAACCAAAAGCTCAACTAATGAAAACCCACGCATTATTGTGCTTTACCGTCAGGCGCGGCCTCATCAGAACAAAGGCGTGTGGTGATTTCATCGTCATCTATCAAAGTCACGTAAACATTGCTGTCAGGCATCTCTTCTGTAAGGTCATATACATCTGCCCCTGCACCAGCGTTTACGGTGTTTGGCGATAAACTAATAGCGTCGTCGGTAATGCTACCCACCTGAATAACTCCGGTTTCACCGTTCTCTACGTTATAGGAGTATGAAAACTCCGACAAAGAGCAATTTGTTATTTCTACACTTCCCGCATTTGCTGAGTTAATGAAAAAAAATGCACCAATTACCAATATTCCATATTTGATTTTCATCTTTTTTACTCCTTAGATTTCTTAAAACTTAATTAAGAGGCTTTGTTTTTCCAGACATCGCGCGAGGGGCGAAGGCTTTGATGTCATCATCATTGTACGTTTTACAATGTGCACTCCACCTGTGCCATTTTTTCAGCCCAGAAAAATACCCCTGATTCCAACTTCCCCCCTGATGCCATGCCTTTAAGGGCTGATTGCCAAACTTTACAGTGCTGCTGGTGTTGCAGGCATCGATCGCGAGAGCACTGGGAACGGCTCTGACAAAACCGGTGAAACTTTTTCGGAATTTTTTATTATAAACCTGGGTTTCGAAGGTGAAGCCCCCGGAATACAGATGCATGTCACCGTCAAGACGATGCTCACCATTGCCTGCCGTTGGTCCGACATAATCGCTTTTGCCATTTTTCGGATTGGGGCCATTTGCTAAATTGGCCAATGTCACTGTACCTTTCCAGCGATCAATAACAAAGTTTTTTGGATCTGTGCCTTTCCCCCAGCCCGGCGTCCAGTCTTTATGTCTTTCGAGATTGGCATCGCCATCCGGAGTGCCTCGGCAAGTGTAAATTCCCTGCGTATAATTCCAATATTTACCGATTTTGCCGCAGTGAATTTCGGTCTTGGACTGCCCCAAGAGACCGGGCTTCCAGCTATAGCGAGGCCTGCCGATGGAGGTGCTAGCGTAATCCGCTACATCTCGATTGTTATTATAAATCCCAGACGCGACACTGGACTTATCACCCTGCCAGATAGAAACTTCATGAATAAATGACGAGCTCCTCAACGGCAAGTGACGCCTTTCTGGGTCGCTCCAATGCCAGCCGGGCTTAACCTTGCCTGCGACGCCAATTGCAGCAACTGGCGTATCGTTAAACTCTACATATACTTCGCGAGTATAAGAGGTGCTCGCCATTTGCTTTGGCCAATTTCCTTCAGGAGTGCCAATCGGTTTATATCCTTTGTTCTTGGAGGTGAATTTAAATTCGTTTAAACCCACGCGTCGACCATTCAAATACATTTTTACAGGCCAATTGTGTTTTTTTGTTTTGCGACGCTGGTCAGCATCAACCACGAACATCACCGTGTGCCAGCGATTTCTCTGAATGGATGCTCTTGTCTCGAGGTAACTACCATCCGATCCCAATTGCAGGCGGATAGTGTCCCCAACCACATGCAAGCTAATACCGCTTAGAAATTTGGCTGCAGCACCCTTGCTATTGCCGCCCCAGAAGAAAATGGTCTCTTTAGCGTCTCGGTTTAACCACTTCCTCTTTTTATAATCAAAATAGGGATCGCTATAACCACCGGAGCCGTGAAAGAAGCGCGCCATAATGGTGTAATCTTGATTAAAGATATTTTGCACATCGCCGGAAACGAATTGGAAGCTGCCATTGGTGCCGGTATTGGAGGCGAAGCTGCCTGTCTGCAGTTTTTTCTCAATCGGAATGTTGAGGGCAAGCGTGTCAGACAAGCGACCATCGGTCACTCTCACTGTCACATTAGCCTTGCTCGGCAGCGATGACGCTTCGCCATAGGCTTGTGACAAGCGGATTTTACCATCAAGCGACCCAATGCTGAATAGATCTGCATTGTCCCCCTCCAGGCTCCATTTCAAAATATCGCCGTCCGGGTCAACCGCACCCAGTGTGCCGATAACAAGAGCGCCCGCATCCGTCGTGTTGGAAATCGTTGATGGCGTCCAATCGGCGGGCGTGAAAACTTGCGGCCCGCGGTTGGGGTCAGCAAAGGCCAGCGTCAGCGTCTCTTCATCGGTTTCTTGGCCATCAGACAATTGAACAGTTAATGTCGCTGTGCATGTGTCCGGCCCGGCCGGTTCCTTATTATCGTCGTCGCCATTTTCAGGTGCGCTGGAAGCGGTTGTGATGACCCGGAGAAAGTCTCCAATATTTGCAGTACGAGATCGGAAATTCAGGACGCGCCTATCAACAGGGTCAATCCAAGCAATATCCTTACCGCCTTCGAGGCCGAGTTTTGATTGCTGATATTTGCGGCTGTATTGCGCGCCCGGCTTGCCGAGGCTGTTAATCGTATTGTCGAAACCGCCATCAGTGTAAAAAATGCCGACAATCGGGTTTTCAAAAGTAACCCGACCATTAACACCTCGCATATCAGCCTGACTGTTGTTTTGAAAAACAAGATAGCTGTTAATGGGCGACAGATTAGAGTTAACAGAGGTCGCAGAAAGTGCCGGAACTGAGATACTGCCGCCTTCGTATGAATATGTTGCCGCGCCTCGGTTTTCTGTTGTGAAGCTGCCGCCGCGATGATTGCTGCGCTCTAAAACGACATGATATTTGCCGCTGGTCGAGAACGACCCGCCTGACCTCTTTGACCTGAAATCAGAGGAACTGTGGTCTTGAAAGACATTGGCGTTGACCGAGACAATGCCCTGCGGATAGTTGCCTTGGCCACCGGAAGACGAACCGCCGCCGGCTTTTGCTGCGCCATTCGTCGACGTGGCTGCGCAGGCCAGTTTGTCATCGGCACCGATAGCGGTATGGGACAGGATACCGGTTTGCGCGTTGATGGTGAAAATTTGCGGGCTGGCTTCCAAAAGCGTCCATGTCAAGGTGTCGCCGTCAGGGTCACGGCCTTCAAGCGTGCCTACCGGCCCATTTTGATTTGTATATGGTGCCAGCTCATTGTCGGCAAAGCCTGCCGGCACAATAATTTCCGGCGGGTTGTTTACTTTTTCGGCTTCCAGCGGAATGACCAGCGCCTGTTCATCGGTCAGCTTGCCGTCACTGACTTGCACGGTCAGGCTGATGTTTTCGGGCCGCTCTTCAAGGCCGGCAAGTCCGTCTTCAGGCGATAGGGTGAGCACTCCGGTTTGCGGGTCAATGGCGATAATATTTATGTCGCTGGCCGCAATCGACCAAGTCAGCTCATCCCCGTCAGGGTCTTGTGCCGCCAAAACATCAACCAATCGTGTGCCTTGTTCCGCATCATGCGCAACAATCGATGGCATCCAATCGGCAGGCAGAACGATTTGCGGGGGGCTATTAGGATCCTCAACATCGAGCTTTAAAGTCAGCTCATCCGTCAACTCACCATCACTCACTTGCACGGTGAGCGTGATGCTATCAGGGCTTTCTTCCGGGACGTTGCCTCCTTCAAAAAGGGACACAACTGCCGATTGAGGGTCAATTTGGAAGACATCGTAATCCGTGCTGGTAATCGACCAAGTCAAAGCGTCATTATCCGGGTCTGACGCTGATAATTGCGAGATTATGCTATCGCCCGGACCGGCATCGGCTGCAATAATGGGGGGCAACCAGCCATCCGGCATCATAATTTGAGGCGGACGGTTTTGCCGCGTTACATCAAATCGAACCGTCTCGGTATCAAAGGCAATTCCGTCGCTGACTGTTACCTCGGCACTGTAAAGGTTTTGGCCCGCCATTGTCAGCGCAGCGGCCAGTGATAGCATGCCTTGACCGTTAATCTCAAAAACCCCGTTCGTGTCGTGCACCGACCAAGTCAGCGGGTCATTGTCGACGTCAACCGCCCTGAATTGGAAAATTTCCGATTGCGGGCTTTCGCCGGCAGAGAGAGATGGCGGCGTCCAATCTGCAGGCAAGATAATCTCAGGGGCATTATTCAGGACAACGGCCTCATAATCGTCACGCGGCAGGTCGCTACAATCACCCGAGGCGTTATCCGGGTGAGCCTGACAGAATTCAAGATTATCTGTGTCGGTAACCGACATTTGACAGAGGCTGGCGTCGTACTGTGTGGGTTCATAACCTTTTTGTTTGCAGCGCTGGGCGTCGGGCAGTCCGCCGCATACTGCCAGATAGGCATCTTGCTCGATAGCGCCGGTAAAGCCCAGGCTTAGTGCAGCTTGTGTAATCGGTTTTTGTGGGCGGAAAATGTCATCTGTGAGTTCGTCGCAGTCTGCGCCAAACAAGACACGGCAATCTTCGTCATAGATGCCGCTCGTTGCTGCCGTCCAAAGGGCGCCATCTTCGCTGGTCGCTCCATAGCCGAGGAGGGATGCCGCTTCCAGAGCTGCATTATTTGCGTAGCCGAGGGATTGAGCTGCGCCATCAGCATTTGTCAGCCCTTGATCGCCGGTTCTTGCCCCCATGCCAGAGCCACTTGTCACCCACTGAGCATTCGCCATGGTTGTGGCGGCAAGGAAAATGAAGGCAACAAGACGCAAAATGAACACAATATACCCATAAGAAATAAATAATTACCTTACCATGAAGAGTATTCACTTTTTTAGAAAGAAGCAAGCTGTCTTTTGTAAATATTGAAAAAACAGCGACTATATAGGGTATTTATCCGGCTATATGCTTCGCAAGATCACAGTCTCGTGCCGTCAGAACAGGATAAAGCTCCCTGAGCGCGGCAGGTGTTTTGTCAAGCGGAATACGCGGATGCAAATGATGAACAATATGCGCTGTCATGGCGAGCGAGCTCCAAACGCCTAGCCAGCTGCCAAACTCACGTGTATCGCGATAACGACCGGTATCTTTTGTCGGATAATGGGGCAACCAAGACAAATAGATTTGCAAGTAAACAGCGCCAATTTTATGTGGAAGCCACCAAATCAGAAGGGCTTCAAGCGCGTAACCGTATGCTGCACAGCTGATATAAACAGCCAATTGCAGAACAGAAAAACAAACCTGGTGTAAGTAGGCCTTGCTTGCTTCATCGGTCCCGATGCGTTCAAGACATTTGCCATAGCTGGAGGCCGATTTGGAGCCGGGTTGGAAAGACTGCAGGTTTAACCAAAAAGCTTCCGACCAGCTTTGACCTTCAGAGTGATGATAGTCGGGGTCTAACGCAGGATTATTCGCGTGTTTATGATGCTCCAAATGAGTGAGCTTCATAATACTGAAGCAGCGCCCCAGCGGAATGAGTGAATAATGACCGATAAATTGGTTCAACCAACGCAGCTTCTCACCTGGGCGGGCATA
>CBFIHY010000064.1:0-8729 GCA_965662315.1 Alphaproteobacteria bacterium | reverse complement strand
TAGAGCCTTATGTTGAATGACACGTTACATCATGTGAGGCTGGCTGAAACACTGGCCTTGTCGGTCAGGCGGGCGCAGCAATTCACCACTGAAATCGTTACCGCTGCATCGGGCTTTGAAATCCGCAATGCGCGGCGTGCCATGGCACGACGACATTATATTTTGGAAAGCGGCCCGATTGCCTTGTCGGAAGGGCAGAAATTATCGGCATTTTTTAATACGCGGCGTGGCCGCCAATTCGGCTTTTTACTGCGCGATTGGATGGATGAGCATAGCGGTAATGATGCGGCAATCAATAATGACGCGCCGCTTTTGCCGATAGCGGATGCGGTTAATAGCTTCGCTTTGATTAAAACTTATGCTTCTGAAACCGGCGATATTCAACGACGTATTTTCAAGCCGCGTCGTGACGGTTTTAAATTATCGGCGCATGGCCGCGCGCTGCAAATCGATAAGGATTTCACTTTGGATACCGTTCGCGGCCGGGTGACGATGACCGAAAACAATTATCATGCGGCTGATTTATCAGCCGGTTTTTATTTCGACACGCCGGTGCGCTTTGATAGCGACCGCTTGGAAATTGAGCGGTTGGAGGGTGATATGGTGCGCATCCGTGCCGTGCCGATTATCGAGTTAATGCTCGCCGATGCGTAATTTACCGCAGCTATTTTCCCAACGCCTGAAAGATGGCGTGACGCATTTTTGCTATTGTTGGCGCATCACCCGTCGCGATGGCGAGGTGCTGGGGCTGACCGATCATGACGCCAATCTGACATTTGACGATACGGTTTTTCATCCGGAAGCCGGGCTGTCCATTTCGGCCATTGATACGCGGCTTGGCCTGCACGTGCCGCGCCCCAGTATCGATGGGGCGATAAATTCGCAGCGTCTCAATGATGCGGATTTGGCGCAGGGCCGTTTCGACCATGCGCAGTTTGAATTATGGCTGGTTGATTGGATGGCGGCAGATAATCGCCTTTTGCTTTTGGCCGGGCAATTCGGGCAGGTGCGTCGCAACGGCAATCGCTTTCACGTAAGCCTCGAACATCATGCCGCGACACTCAGACAAAACCGCGGTCGAATTTATCAGAAAAATTGTGATGCCGCTTTGGGCGATAATCGATGCCGCGCTGATATTGCGGCCACACCATTTCGCTATCAAGTCGCCTTGCAATCGGTTCAGGCGGCTGAGCTGCAAATAAGCGGCGCCGGCGATGCGGCCGATGATTGGTTCGCGCATGGTCATATTATTTTTGATGATGACAGAAAATGGCTTATCCGCAGCGACCGCAAAACCGACGCGGGGCGGGTTTTGCATTTATGGCAAGAAGCGCCGCGCGGCCTTATCGTCGGCAGTGGCGCGACACTGGTCGCAGGCTGCAATAAAACAATGACCGCTTGTCGCGATAAATTTTCCAATGCAATTAATTTTCAGGGTTTTCCCGACCTGTCCGATGATGCGGTGCTGATAAATATCGGAGCCGGTGGGTGAGTGGTTTTTCAACCGCGCGCATCGTCGCCGAGGCACGCAGTTGGTGCGGCACGCCTTACGCCCATCAGGCATCGCTAAAGCATATCGGCACTGATTGTCTCGGCCTGGTGCGCGGCGTGTTTGCCAGCCTTTATCGGCAAAGCCCATTGCCGCCTGCCTATGCGCCCTTTGCCGTGCAGGGCGAGGCCGAGTTATTGCTGAAGGCGGCGCATAATTATTTGACACCAACCGATAAGCCGATAGCGGCGGGGCAGGTTTTACTGTTTCGGATGCGACGCAATTTGCCGATCCGTCATGCGGCAATTGCTACGACGCGCAAAAAAATGGTGCATGCGATGAGCGGCGGCACGGTCTGTGAGATTGGCATCAGCCCTTGGTGGCATCGCCATTGCGTTGCCCGTTTTGACTTCCCGTCAGTGCCCGATAATTCGGATAATCGGCATGAGTGATTTATCCTTTTCGGGTGATGGCGGCGGCGATGGCGGATTTGATTGGGTGCAATTGGCGGTCAATCTGGCGGCGCTATCCGATAATCCCGACGCGCCGCAGCGCGAACGCGGTCGTTTATCGGGCCTGCAATTACTGACGGCACGGCCCGGCCAGCCGATAACACGCTTATTTGGCCGCATGCGCATTGGCGGGCAGATTATCTGGCGCGGCAAGCTGCGCGAGCATATCAGCCAAACCGGCGGCGATGGCGGCGATAAAGGGGGTGGGCCGGCAACGCCGCGCGAAAAGCATTATCGCTATACGCTGCATGTGGCCATCGGCCTGTGCGAAGGGCCGATTTCGCGCATTGGGCGCATTTGGGCTGACGGGCAATTACTGGATAGTACGGCGCTTGATTATCAGCTGCATCGCGGCGATGAAAACGCGCAACCCGACCCGCTTATCGAAGCAGCGCGCGGCAGTGATGCGACACCGGCGTTTCGCGGCTTGGCATATATCATGCTGCGCGATTTCGATTTGTCGGCTTTCGGTAATCGGGTGCCGCAATTCAGTTTTGAGGTTTTTCGCCCCGTCGGTGATGATGGCATTGTGCCGAAAGCCATGTGCTTGCTGCCCGGTGCCAGCGAATTTGCCTATCATCCGGAGCCGCATATTCGCTATCTCGGGCCGGGCCGCGCCGTCGGTGAAAATATTTCCAGCCAAGCCAGCCGCAGCGATTGGGATTTATCAATTGATCATCTGCAAGATGTGCATGAAGAATGCGAGGCCGCTGCTCTGGTGGTCAGTTGGTTCGGCACTGATTTGCGCGCCGATAAATGCCGCCTGGTGCCGAAAGTCGATAATAAAATCAAACAGACTTTGCCGCATGGCTGGTCCGTCGCCGGCTTGTCACGCAGCGCAGCCGAGCAAGTCAGTTTGGTTGATGGGCGACCGGCCTTTGGCGGCACACCGTCCGACCATGCGGTGATTGCGGCGATAAAAGACCTTAATCGGCGTGGGCTGAAAGTGACGTTTTATCCATTTATCATGATGGATATTGCGGCCGATAATGACCTGCCCGACCCCTATGGCGCAGCGCGGCAGGCGGCGTATCCTTGGCGCGGACGCATTACTGCCGACAGGCCGTTGGCGCAGCATGGCCAGCCGCTCAGCAAGCGTGCTTTAAAGGCGATATTTGATAATTTCTTTGATGGCCATCGCCTGTATGGCTTGCGCGGCATGATTTTGCACTATGCGCAATTATGCGCCGAAGCGGGCGGGGTGGAGGCATTTCTCATCGGCTCTGAATTGCGCGAATTGAGCCGCCTCTGCGACCGCCGTGGCCGCTATGAATTTGCCGACAGGTTGAAAGTTTTAGCCGCAGAAGTGCGAGCAATTTTACCAAATACGAAAATTTCCTATGCCGCCGATTGGAGCGAATATGGCGCGCATGTCTCGCCCGCCGGCCATATCGGCTTTCCGTTGGATAATTTTTGGGGCGATGAGGTTTGTGATTTTATCGGCATTGATAATTATCTGCCACTGGCCGATTGGCGCGATGGCCCCGACCATATGGATGCGGCAAATGCCGGTGAGATTTATCGGCTTGATTATTTGCAAAACAATATTCGCGGCGGTGAATATTTTGATTGGTATTATCAAAGCCAAGCCGACCGAAAAGCACAAAGACGGACAAATATAACCGGCGATGCGGCATGGCGATTTCGCGCCAAAGACATTCAAGGCTGGTGGGAAAATCAACACCAACCGCAGCGCAATGGCGAAAGAGCGCCAACGCCATGGCGTCCGAAATCAAAGCCGATTTGGTTTACCGAGCTTGGTTGTCCGGCAGTTGATAAAGGGGCCAATCAGCCAAATATATTTCCCGATACGCGCTCCAGCGAGGGCGGGCGGCCGCATTTCTCAGACGGCACACGCGATGATGCCATGCAGCGTGCTTTTTTGAATGCCGTGCAATTATTCTATGAACAAGCGCGGCATAATCCGCCCGGCGCCTATGGCGCGCCAATGGTTGATGCCAAGCGGATATTTTATTGGGCTTGGGATGCGCGGCCCTATCCGGCGTTTCCGTTTCGCCTCGATTTATGGAGCGATGGCCGAAATTGGCATAATGGCCATTGGCTGAACGGGCGCGATACCAGCGCCCCCTTGGCGGCTTTGATTAATGCCATTGCCGCGCCGCTTCGCCCACAAGCGGAAAACCTCATCGGCCAAATAGAGGGCTATGCGCTGCGCGCAACCGCTCCGCCGCATCAAGAATTATTGCCTTTGCTGACCGCTTTTGGCGTCGATGGGTTGGTGGCGGCCAGTCAGTTGAGATTGCGCGGACGGCGCAATCGTCCGGTGGTTCACATTGAGGAAGCGGATATTTTAGGGGGCAAGGAAGGGCGCAGTTCTCTGACCCGCGTCTTGGCCGCCCCCGATAAAATACCCAATCGGTTTGATTTGTTTTTCCTCGATGGCGATGGGGATTACGGCACCAGCCATGTCAGTGCGCGTTTTGACGGCGGCGACAGACCGGTGGCGCGTCTCGATGTGCCGGTGGCAATGGGACAAAAACAAGCGCGCGGACTGGCGCGCTCCCTGCTGCATGCGGCGCGCGGCGAAACCGAAACCATATCCATGCGCTTGCCGCCATCTTATTTGGCTTTGGAGCCGGGCGATATTATCCGCTTTGACGGCCTGCATTGGCAAATCACTGAACTGACTTTGGGTGATATTATTGAGCTGACGGCGCGGCGTTTTCAGGCGCATTTATTTGCCGGCGCGCTTGCTGGTGACGAGGATGAGACGGGTGACACGGCACTGGCTGTAAGCGGTCAAATTGCGCGGCCTGAATTGCGCGTGATTGATTTGCCGCAACCGGCGCGGCGTTATATGACAAGCCTTTCTGATGCGCCGCTTCTGGCCGCGTTTGCCGCGCCATGGCCGCAAGCCGTACGGGTGCAGCAAACCGGTGCGACGTCGGTATTGCTGTCTTCGCCCAGCATTATCGGTGAAACGCTATCGCCGCTTTCGGCCGGTCCGGTTGGGCGGTGGGATAGGGGAAGCGAGATTGATATTGAACTTTACGGCGGCGCGCTCGCGGCATTGAGCCAAAGCGAAGTGCTGGCCGGTGGCAATCGTTTGGCGATTGAAACCGCGTCGGGTTGGGAAGTGATTCAATTTGCCAAGGCCGAACTTATCGGCACGCGGCGCTATCGGTTGAGCGATTTATTGCGCGGCCAATTTGGCAGTGATGACGCGCAAGTAACAATTTTACCGGCCGGCGCGGCTTGCGTTTTGCTGGGCGAAGCGCAACAGCCAATGGCAGCGCGGTTGGCGCATTTGCCGTCATCCATGGCTTTGCAATATGGCCCTCCAAACCTGCCAATTGACGGCTATGGCTGGCAGTCATCTGACTATCAGTTGCGCCGTCGAGCGCTGCAATGCCTGTCGCCGGTTCATGGCAAGATAGACCGGCCGCAAGACAGTGACGCTGATTGGCAGGTTGACTGGACGCGCCGCAGCCGTCTCTATGGCGATGATTTTGACGCGCCCGATATTCCGCTTGGCGAAGCGCGCGAGGCTTATGCCTTGGCTCTGGTGCTGGATAAAAACCGGCAGCAAGAAATAATGGCTGAATGGGTGGTAAACGAACCGCGCGCGCGGCTCAGCAAAAAATTCAGAAACACCCATAAGGCGGCTTTTGGCGGGGCGCAAAAATCATGGCTTCGGATTGCCCAGCTTAATGATCGCAATGAGGCGGGGGCGCCACTTTATCTCGACCTTACCGATGCTCATAAGAATTGAGGACACTGATGGATAATTCCAAAACCCCGCATTTGGCACTTGATTATTTATTGCCCGAACAGGCGCAAAAACACGTGACGATAAATGATGCGCTGCGCCGTCTCGACGGGCTGGTGCATATCAGCGTGAAAAACACAATTGGCACTGCGCCGCCGGACAATCCGCAAAATGGAGACCGCTATCTGATTGGGGCCAATGCCACTGATGCGTGGCAAGGCCATGACGGCAAGCTGGCCTTATATGAAGATACAAGCTGGGCGTTTATCGCCCCGCAAGCCGGTTGGTTGATATGGGACGAAGCGCAAGAAACAATTTTGCTGCTGGCAGCCAATGGGTGGACGCCCATGCAAGGCGCGCGCGCCCCCGAACCGCGCTTGTTTGAAACCTTGGAGTCGGTTTTTGAACCGGCAGCCGGTCTGGGCAGCTTGGAAATTCCGTCTCATATTACCTTGCTTGGTGTCACGGCGCGGGTTTTGAAAACGATAACCGGCCCGCAATCTTGGCAATTGGGCACGACAAACGGGAAAGACCGTTTCGGGTCTGAGTTACCCTTGGTTGAAAATAGCGAGATACGCGGCCCTGCCGACCCGCCTGCAGTCTATTGGCAAGCCGAAAACATTGTGCTGACCCCAAAAGGTGGCGCGTTTCGTGCCGGTCGCATTGCCATTGCCATTCATTATATTCGCCTGCCCCTGCCTGCCTCAGCTTTATCGTGACATTATAGCGCTGGTCTTCTTTTATAGGCGCGGCTATCTTTAGCCGCACATAGGAGGCCAATATGTCACGACTCACCGAAAATTCCCCCGGCGTCAGCGACGCCATCAACACTCGTTTTTCTTGCCGCGCTTTTCTTGATAAGCCGGTCGCAGAAGAAGACATTAAATATATTGTCGAAACGGCAGTGCGTGCGCCATCCGGCGGCAATTTGCAGCCGTGGAATGTGCATGTTCTGCAAGGTGAACCGCGCGACAAGCTGGTTAATCTGGTGGCTGAAAAAGGCCAAGAAAAACCGATGGGCGAGGGATCGGAATATCATATTTATCCGCCGGAATTGAGCGAGCCTTATAATGGGCGGCGTTTTGATATTGGCGAGCGCATGTATGAAATTATGGGCGTGGCGCGTGAAGACAAAGCGGCGCGTCTGGCATGGTTGGCCAGTAATTTCACTTTCTTCAATGCGCCGGTCGGCATGTTCTTCTCGCTGGATAAACAAATGCAAGAAGGGCAATGGTCAGATATGGGCATGCTCATTCAAACCATGATGCTGCTGGCGCGCGAGCGTGGCTTGCATACTTGCCCGCAAGAAGCATGGGCGATTTGGGCGCCGACAGTGAAAGAATATTTGTCTATTCCCGACAGTCATATTTTCTTCTGTGGCTTGGCGCTTGGCTATGCTGACCCGGACGCGGCGGTGAATAATTTGGAAAGCCCGCGCGCACCGATGGAAGAAACCGTCACTTATTTGGGCTTTTAGGCGCATTTGATGGCGGCTTTTTTCTGGGTTTTGGCGGCGCTATTGGCCTGTGCCATCGGCTATTGGCTGGCCGCGCCGCTGTTGCGCGACCAACAAAAAACCGCCGCCATGGCGATTTTGACATTTGTGCCATTGGCCGCGCTCGGCATTTATTTGCTTATCGGGTCGCCGGATGAAGCCGACAGACCTCTAGAGCCGCGCATGCAAGGGGCGCTTGAAGATTTGCCACCGGCAGCGATTTTGGCGCGTTTGGAAATGCAATTACGCGACACGCCAAACGACCCTAAGGGCTGGCGTTTGATGGCGCGCTTGCGCATGACAGTTGGTGATTTCCCGAAAGCCGCTGATGGCTGGCAGCGTCTATTGGCCTTAGTGCCGCAAGATGTCGAGGCGCGGGTCGGCTTGGCGCAGGCTTTGATTGAACAAGATGACGGCGTGGTCAGCGCGGCGGCGGTGCAGCTTTTGGATGAAGCCTTGGCGCGCGCGCCGGATAATGGCTCGGCTTTATTTTGGCGGGCAGAAGCACATGACCAATTGGGCGAGCAAGCCGAAGCGAAAAACCTATGGCGAAAATTACGACAACAACTGCCCGACGGCGTACCCTTGGCGCGCGCTTTAGATAAGCGCATATCGAACTAGCTTTTACTGGCGGCGGCTGTGAAAGCCCCTGCGGCATCAGGTGCAGCAAAATCAAGTGTCAGAGGGTGGGCGCATTGCGTATAAAGAGAACCGAAAGGGTTCACGCATGACACCGAAACAAATTCGATTGGCAGCGATAGGCGGCGGTTTGGGATTTTTGGCCTTGGCCGCAGTGATTGCTTTGACGGCATTGGAAGACAATATTGTCTTCTTCCGCTCGCCCAGCGAATTGGCGGCCAAACCGGCGATTATTGGCGAGGCGATAAGGATTGGCGGTCTGGTGCGCGAAGGCTCAGTGGTGCGCGATGGCTTGCGGGCCGATTTTGAAGTCACTGATTTAGCCCATAATATCAGCGTTTCTTATGAAGGCATGCTGCCGGATTTATTCCGCGAAGGCCAAGGTGTTGTCGCCGAAGGGCGGTTTAATGCTGACGGGCAATTTATTGCCGATACGGTTTTGGCCAAGCATGATGAAACCTATATGCCGCCGGAAGTGGCGGCGGCGCTTGAGCAATCGGGCAAGCTTAACCAGCCGCATAAGGGCGGCGCAGCGCAATGATTGCTGAGCTGGGGCATTTTGTTTTGGTGATGGCTTTGGCCATTGCCTGCGTGCAATCGGTTGCACCGCTTTATCTTTTGCGCCGTGACGAAGCCGCCGCCGTGCAATTGGCCTCACGCGCCGCGCTGGCACAATTAGTCGTTGTCGCGCTGGCTTTTGCCGCGCTGACCTATGGCTTTGTCCGCTCCGATTTCTCGCTTACCGTGGTGGTCGCCAACAGCCATGTCGCCAAACCCCTCATCTATAAAATCGCCGGTGTATGGGGAAATCACGAAGGCTCGATGCTGCTTTGGGTGCTTATCATTGCCGCTTATGGCGCCGCT
>CBFIHY010000063.1:0-8940 GCA_965662315.1 Alphaproteobacteria bacterium | reverse complement strand
CGACAAAAGCCGATTGATGAGGGTGGTTTTACCGGCCCCTAAATAGCCGCCCAAAATGGTGAGCGGTAGCGTCATTTATCGATTTTATGGGGGCTGCCGCCAAAAACTGTGCCCCAAATTTCAATATCTTTGAGGCCTTGTGCGCCAACCTCAAACGGGTCTTGCTCAAGCACGGTAAAGTCGGCCCGCTTACCGGCGCGCAATGTGCCGACCTCATGCTCCAGTCCCAACACATAAGCGGCATCAATGGTGATGGCGCGCAATGCATCTTCCAGCGGCACAATTTCATGCGCGCCGACAACCTCACCGGCCTCATTTTCGCGGGTTGCCGCGACCCAAGCCGAGTTGAGCGGCAGGGCCGGCGCCATGGTGTAATCGGAATGCAGCGCGAACGGAATATCATTGCGCTTCAGCGTGCCCAGTCGCGCCATATTATGCGCCCGTTCTGTGCCAATGCCGTCTTGCGCATAAATTGCGCTTAGCTCGTGCAGATAATAGACATTGACCGAGGCAATCGCGCCAAGGTCTTTCATGCGCCGCACTTGTTCGGGCGTCGACAGGCCGAAATGTTCAATCGTCCAGCGATGATTGAAGCGCGGCTTTTCATCTTGCAATTTCTCCAGCGTATCAAGCGCCAGTTCCAGCCCCATATCGCCGGTGCAATGCACATGCACTTTATAGCCCTTATGCCAAAACAGTCGCGCCGCTTCTTCAAACCGTTCCGGCACCATCAGCCATTCGCCTTCATGGCCGTCGAGATAGCCCGGTTCACCGACCATCATCAATTGCGAGAAAAAAGCGCCATCGGTGAATAATTTGGCGTGGTCGGTAAAAAACAGGTTTTCAGTATTCAGTTTCGGATAATCCTCAACATCGGCCAGCACGCGGCTGAAATCGCCATCATGCGCCAAAGCCAGAACATTGGGCGTGTAATGCACCCGAAACGGGGTGTTGTCAGCAGCGAACACATTTTGCGCCGCTTGCCATTCCAAGTCGAAATTAAAAATGCCAATGCCCATATCGCCGACGGTTGTATGGCCGCCAAAATGCGTCACTTGTTTCAGGCGTTGCATGCCGAGGCCAAACACTTCCGGCGACATGATAATCGGGTTCAGCGCATTAATCGCAATGCGCAGGCCATTTTCATAAAACACCCCGCCATCCAAATCGACTTGCGGATGACCGCCAACCTCATTGGTGTTCAGCTCAAAATGCTCAATCGCCGCGCTATTCATAATCACTTCATGGAAAGAGCGATGCCAGACAATCACCGGTCGGTCAGGGCAGGCGGCGTCCAATTCCTTACGCGTTACATTGCCGTGCCAATTGCGGTGATACCCCCAAGTAAAGAACGGCTTATCATCGCCATTATCAGCCAGCTGCTTCAGCCGCTTTAAATAATCCTCATGGGTTTTGGTCGCCGGTACTTTTTCCCATGGCAAATCCCATTCCAGCGCGGTGATGAATTGCATCGGCAAAATCACCGCTGCCATGGACGGGTGCAAATGCGGGTCAATAAACCCCGGCATGATAATTTTATCGGCAAATTGATCGTCAAATTTATGCGGGTGACGGTCGAGCCACGGCTGTAAGCTTTGCGGCGTGCCGACTTCCAAAATCTGTCCGTCACGCACGGCAATTGCGGTGCCGTGCGGATGCGATGGTTCCATTGTGTGAATGGCTTTCGCTGTAAAGACTGTTATCTCGGACATGTTTCCCCCAAACGCTTGCGCCCCAAAAAGCTTGCACGAGTGTAGCAAAACACGGCAATCTTGCATCATGTAATCAACGCTTTCTTGGGAGGGAAAAATGGAAGCTTCAGCTATTTTACAACCTGTTGTTGCGCTTGGTCTTTGGACCGCCGTGATTATGATTTGGATGTATGCGACGCGTATTCCGGCGATTGGCAATGCCGATATTCCGGATGATGAAATGGGCCATCCGGCCGGTATGCAAATGCTGCCATCGGAGGTGCGCCGCATTGCCGATAATTACAATCACTTGTTCGAGCAGCCGACGGTTTTCTACGCCATTGCTCTAACCATTGCGGTTGCCGGTCATGTCGATGCATGGGCGGTCAATCTGGCTTGGTCATTTGTTGCGCTGCGTGTGGTGCACTCACTGGTTCAAGCCACGGCTAATATTGTGCTGCTGCGCTTTGGCATTTTTGTCATTAGCTGGCTGGTGCTGATTGCCATGATGGTGCGCGAAGCATTGGTGATTTTTTAGGCGGTTCACGCGCTAAGAGATGCGAAAAGGGCCTCTGTGGGGGCCCTTTTTATTTGCGAGAGTGATTATCGGTGACGCACTGCTTGCCAGCCAACCCCGAAAGCGCATAAAACAAAAACAACTTAAGAGGATAGCCATGGCTTCATATCAATATGTTTACGTAATGGACAAACTTTCAAAAACCTATGCCGGTGGCAAGCAGGTTTTGAAAGAGGTTCGCCTGTCATTTTTTCCCGGCGCCAAAATCGGCATTGTTGGCGTCAATGGTGCCGGTAAATCGACGCTTTTGAAAATCATGGCCGGTATCGATAAAGAATATCAAGGCGAGGCATGGGCGGCTGAAGGGGCGAAAGTCGGCTATCTCGAGCAGGAGCCGCAGCTCAATCCGGAAAAAGATGTATTCGGCAATGTGATGGAAGGCGTGGCTGAAAAGCAGGCGCTTTTGGAACGCTATAACGAACTGGCGATGAATTATTCCGATGAAACGGCGGAAGAAATGGCATCGCTGCAAGACCAAATTGACTCGCAAAATTTGTGGGATTTGGACGCGCAGGTCGAGCAAGCCATGGATGCATTGCGTTGCCCGCCCGGTGACAGTTCAGTGGAAAATTTATCCGGCGGTGAAAAGCGTCGCGTGGCTTTGTGTAAGCTCTTATTGGAAAAGCCCGACCTGCTGCTACTTGATGAGCCGACCAACCATCTCGATGCGGAAACTGTGGCGTGGCTGCAGCATCATTTGGCAGATTTTGCCGGAACGGTGGTTTTGGTAACCCACGATCGCTATTTCCTCGACCAGATTACCGGTTGGATTTTGGAGCTCGACCGCGGTCAGGGCATTCCTTATGAAGGCAATTATTCCAATTGGCTGGAGCAAAAACAAAAACGCTTGGAACAAGAAGCGCGTGAAGATGACAGCAAGACCAAAACTTTGGCCCGCGAATTGGACTGGATTCGCCAATCGCCGAAAGCGCGGCAGGCCAAATCAAAAGCGCGTATTAATGCTTATGAAGAAATGCTGGAAAGCCAAGGCCGCGAAGAGGTTGGCCGCGCACAAATCACCATTCCGTCCGGCCCACGGCTTGGCGGCATTGTGCTGGAGGCGGAAAATCTCAGCAAAGGTTTTGACGATAAGCTGCTGATTGACAATCTGTCGTTTAAATTACCGCCCGGCGGTATTGTCGGTGTTATTGGTCCTAACGGTGCCGGTAAGACCACTTTGTTTAAAATGCTGACCGGTAGCGAAACCCCCGATGAAGGCGCGCTGCGCGTCGGTGACACAGCCGTTATGGGTTATGTTGACCAAAGCCGTGACAGCTTGGCAGATGATAAAAATGTCTGGGAAGAGATTTCCGGTGGCAATGATATTCTCGAGCTTGGTAATCGCGAGATGAATTCGCGCGCTTATGTCAGTGCGTTTAATTTCCGCGGTGGCGACCAGCAAAAGAAAGTCGGCCTGCTGTCAGGTGGTGAACGTAATCGCGTGCATCTCGCCAAAATGCTGAAATCCGGTTCCAATCTTTTGCTGCTCGATGAGCCGACCAATGACCTTGATGTGGAAACGTTGCGCGCCTTGGAAGAAGGCTTGGAAGAGTTTGCCGGTTGCGCCGTTATCATCTCTCACGACCGTTGGTTCCTCGACCGTATCGCGACGCATATTCTGGCCTTTGAAGGCGACAGCCATGTCGAATGGTTTGAAGGTAATTACGCCGATTATGAAGAAGACCGCAAACGCCGCTTGGGTGCTGATGCGGAAGTGCCGAAGCGGATTAAATATAAGCAGTTCAGCCGCTGATTATTCGGCGCCTGTCTCAACTTGTTTGCGCAAATGGTCGAGCAGCGCGTTCATGTCGCCCTTATTGTTTTTCAATACTGAGGCGAAGCTATCGCGCTGCTCTTGCGCCATCCAAACGCCCAGCACGCGCACGTCAAACAGCGAGAAGCTGCCGTCTTTCTCACGCACCAGCCACCAATCGATAGTAATCGGCTCGCGGCCATTGGCAAATTCAATGCGGCTGGCAATCACGAAATTGCGTTTCTTGGCTTGCCCTTTGCCGACCATAACTTTTTCATTTGAATATTCGCCCAGCCGATTGGCATAGACTTTAACAATCAAATCATTCAGCAAGCCCTGAAAAGTGGCGAAATCTTCTTTCGAAATTTTGCGCACGAATTGACCAAGGGTGAAACGCGCAATGCGGCGCATATTGGCGCGCTCATCAAGAATTTTGCGAAAACCGGCTTCACGCGCGTCGCGGCTCTCAGATGTGGTCAGCACCATAATCGCTTCATCGGCCAATTCAGTGACAAAGCCACGGGCCAGTTCAATATCAGCCTCGGTCGGCTGGTTGGCCTGTGATGTGGAAGCGGCGGCAAAAGGGGCAGCGATGAAAAGCGTAAGAGCTAAAACGAATGCGCGCATGGGGCGTCTCCTAAAAATCGTCCATATCGTCAAACTCGTCCAAATCCGGCAAATCGTCAATATCGGTGACGCCATTGGCAATTTCGCTGGCGCGGTTTTGTTGATACAGGCTGCGCACCGTGGCGTAGAAATCAACCGAAGAACGCTCAATTTCGTCAAGCGTGGTCAAGGCATCGGCGCGATAATCAATGCCGTCAATCGCATAGCGGCCAATCGCATTCTCCAAGTGCCAATCCTCTTGATGGGTCATCGGGTCAAATGCCCAGTCGATAATCCAACCGGAAAACTCGCGTGGGCTGGACGGGCCGTAAATCGGCGTAAACAAATATGGTCCTTCCGGCAGTCCCCAAACCGCCATGGTTTGCCCGAAATCTTCATAATGTTTCTCAAAGCCTAAATGCTTGGCCGGGTCAAACAGACCAAAAATGCCGATCGTACTGTTAATGCCGAAGCGCAAGGCCGTTGTGCTGGCGCGTTTGCCTTCCAGTTGAAACGCATCATTGGCCAGCGTGACCGGCGATGCCAAATTATCGAGAAAATTGCGCACCGAGCGGCGCACCGGCGAGGGGATATAGCGATAGCCGCGCGCCACCGGTTTGATGATGTAATTATCCAGTTCGACATTAACCTTGAACATGAAGCGATTGCTGCGCTCCAGCGGGTCATTATTCAGTACTTCGCCGGGGGCGGCGCAGGCGGATAATGTTATGGCAAGTGTGGCCGTCAGCAGGGCGCGTCGTAGCATGATGATTTTCCTCATTGGGCGTCAATTTAGGCTTATTTGCGGGGTTGTCAAAGCAAGGTTTCAGCCATTTTTAGTATTATTCTTGACATATAAAGATATCTTTATATAACGGGGTAATGGACAGCTTGCTATCAGCCCTGCGCGCCGCCGGAGAACCGACACGGCTTCGTATCCTTGCCATTTTGGCTTTGGGAGAATTGACCGTGTCCGAACTGACGCAAGTCTTGCTGCAAAGCCAGCCGCGCATTTCGCGGCATTTGAAATTACTGGCCGATGCCGGTTTGGTGTTGCGCTATCCGGAAGGCAGTTGGGTGTTTTATCGGCTGCATGAACAGGCGGAAGTAAGCGCGCTATTGGCGGAGATTATTGCCAACCTGCCGCAAGATGACCATGATTTGCAGCGCGACCGCGAGCGTTTGGCCGAAGTGCGGGCCGAGCGGGCGGCACGGGCGCAATCTTATTTTGCTGCCAATGCCGCGCAGTGGGATGAGTTGCGTGCGCATCATATTCCCGAAACTGAAATTGAACAGCGCATGAGCACGCTGATTGGCGGGCGCGATATTGATTTGTTGGTTGATTTGGGCACCGGCACGGGCCGCATGCTTGAGATTTTCGCGCCACGTTGCACGCGCGCTGTCGGCTTTGATGTCAGCGCCGATATGTTGACCATTGCGCGTGCCAAGCTGGATGAAAACGGCAATGAAAATTGTCAGGTGCGGCAGGGCGATTGCGCCAATGTGCCGTTGGAAGACAATGTTGCCGATATCGTTATTTTGCATCAAGTGCTGCATTTTCTCGATGACCCGCAGCGCGCAATGAATGAAGCGGCGCGCATCACCCGCCCCGGCGGCACTGTTTTGGTGGCTGATTTCGGGCCGCATGAAATGGAAGTTTTGCGCGATGAACACGCGCATCGTCGCCTCGGTTTCGCTGATGAAGAAATGCACAATATGGTGCAATCGGCAGGGCTGTATCTGACGGCTAGCGATACGCTGGCAGCCAAAAACACGCAATTGACCGTCGCCATGTGGCAGGCGGAAAAAACAGAAAGAAACGCATAATGACCGGCATTAGTTTTGAATTTTTCCCTCCCAAAACGGAAGCAGCGGGCGAGAAATTATGGCAATCAATTGGCCGCCTTGCGCCCTTGCAGCCCGATTTTGTTTCCGTGACTTACGGGGCAGGCGGCTCGACCCGCGACCGCACCCATGCTTGCGTGAAGCGCATTATTGACGAAACCGATTTAAAACCGGCGGCGCATTTGACCTGCGTTGCCGCCTCAAAGGCGGAAGTCGATAGTGTGATTGATGATTATGCTGCCGCCGGCGTTCGCCATGTCGTTGCGTTGCGCGGTGATATGCCGGATATGGGCGCGTTTCAGGCGCATGCGGACGGCTATGCCGGTTCGGTTGAATTGGTCGAGGCGCTGGCCAAGCGCGGCGGCTTTGACATTACGGTCAGTGCCTATCCGGAAAAACATCCGGAAAGCGGTTCATTGGATGCCGATATTGATTTGCTGAAGGCAAAAATTGATGCCGGTGCAACCCGCGCCATTACCCAATTTGTTTTTGATACGGCGGCGCATTTGCGGTTTCGCGATAAGCTGGCCGCCGCCGGTGTCACCATTCCGGTGATTGCCGGCATTATGCCGACGACCAATTTTGTTGGCGCAAAACGCATGGCGGCAGCGTGCGGCGCCGCGATGCCGCAATGGCTGGATGACGCGTATGCAGGATTGGAAGATGATGCCGATACGCGCAAGCATATTGCCGCATCTGTGGCGGTTGACCAATGCCGAGAACTGATTGATGAAGGCTTCGGTCATTTGCATTTTTATACTTTGAACCAAGCTGATTTAACCTTTGCCGTTTGCCGCATATTGAAGCTCGGCGCCGCCCGCGATTGATGGAATGAGGGATATTATGAGTTGGACGCGCGACACACGTATTGCCGAATTGGATAAGCTGACTGCTGACCGCATTTTAATGCTGGATGGCGCCATGGGCACAATGATACAGCGTTATAAGCTGGATGAAGCGGCCTATCGCGGCGAGCGCTTTGCCAATTACCATGCCGATGTGGGCGGTAATAATGACCTTTTATCGCTGACCCAGCCGGATATTGTGCGCGAAATTCATACCGCTTATTTGGAAGCGGGTAGTGATTTGGTTGAGACCAATACGTTTTCCTCCACCACCATTGCGCAAGCCGATTACGATATGGAGCATTTGGCTTATGAGCTGAATGTTGAGGGTGCGCGACTGGCGCGTGAAGCGTGCGACGCGGTTGAAGCGGCAGACCCGTCGCGTCCGCGTTATGTGGCAGGCGCATTGGGGCCGACCAATCGCACCGGTTCAATTTCGCCTGACGTTAATGATCCGGGCCTGCGCAATGTGACTTATGATGAATTGCGCGAAGCCTATGCCGAAGCGACGCGGGGTCTGATTGAAGGCGGTGCCGATATTATTTTGGTCGAGACGGTGTTTGATACGCTGAACGCGAAGGCCGCCGTGCATGCCGTGCAAGATGTGTTTGAAGAAACCGGCATCACCTTGCCATTGATGATTTCGGGCACGATTACCGATAAATCGGGCCGCACATTGTCTGGCCAAACCACCGAAGCGTTCTGGAATTCCTTGCGCCATACCAAGCCGTTTGCCATCGGCCTGAATTGCGCTTTGGGGGCCGACGAAATGCGCCCCTATGTGGCTGAGATTGCCCGTGTTGCCGATACTAATGTGTGTATTTATCCGAATGCCGGCCTGCCCAATGAATTTGGTGAATATGACCAAATGGCTCAAGAAATGGCGGAGATTGTCGGGGAATTTGCAGAATCCGGACTGGTTAATATTTTGGGCGGTTGTTGCGGCACCACGCCTGATCATATTCAAGCGATTGCCAATGCTGCCGCCAATCATGCACCACGCGCGATACCTGAAATTACGCCGCTGATGCGCTTATCGGGGCTTGAGCCGTTTACCAAAACCGATGAAATTCCGTTCATCAATGTCGGTGAGCGGACCAATGTCACCGGCTCAGCACGGTTTCGTAAGCTGATTACCGAAGGTGATTTTGACACGGCGTTGGAGATTGCCCGCCAGCAGGTCGAAAACGGCGCGCAGATTATCGATATTAATATGGATGAGGGTATGCTGGACAGTGAAGGGGCAATGGTGCGCTTCCTCAATCTGGCTGCGACCGAGCCGGATATCGCCAAAGTGCCGGTGATGATTGACAGTTCCAAATGGGAAATTATCGAAGCCGGTTTGAAATGCGTGCAAGGCAAGCCGGTGGTCAATTCCATTTCGCTTAAAGAGGGTGAAGCGCCTTTCTTGGAGCAAGCGCGCGCCTGCTTGCGCTATGGCGCAGCGGTGATTGTCATGGCGTTTGACGAAGACGGGCAGGCCGATACGGCAGAACGCAAATTTGAGATTTGCCAGCGCTCTTATAAAATTCTCACCGAGCAAGTCGGCTTCCCGCCGGAAGATATTATCTTTGACCCGAATGTGTTTGCGGTCGCTACCGGTATTGAAGAACATGATAATTA
>CBFIHY010000062.1:0-8946 GCA_965662315.1 Alphaproteobacteria bacterium | reverse complement strand
AGGCGAGGTTTAGTGCGCCGCCACAAAGGGAGCAGGCAGTTCAAGAATCCATTAATATGCCCGCATGAACGCTGATATGGATAAGCAGATTGAGATTTCCGGTCATCGGGTGAGCATTCGTTATAAGCGGGTGAAAAACCTGAATATGCGTCTGCAGGATGATGGGTCGGTAAGTGTGTCCGCGCCGCGCCGCGTATCACTGCGTGAAATCAGCCAATTCGTCAGCGAGAAAACTGCGTGGATTGAGAAGAATTCTGCCAAGCTGAAGGCGCGCCAGACGCCGCGGCCGCTCTTTATTGAAGGGGCGATGCATGCTTTATGGGGGCAAGAATTCCCGTTGCATATCACAGTGGTGAAACGCGGTCGAAAAGTGGTGTTCGATGGCACTTCTTGGCAAATGGCTGTGCAGGGCGACGCGTCAGATGAAGTGAAAGCGGCACTGATGGAAGCAGCCTATCAAGACTTATTGCTGCAAAAAGCGGCCCCGATGATGCGCCATTGGGCGGCGGATATGGGGCTAAAGCCGCAACAATTAAAGAGCCAGAAAATGACGTCGCGCTGGGGCAGTTGCCATATCAGCAAGGGGGTTATCAAACTGAACTCCGTGCTGGCGCGTAAACCGGCGTCCATGCTGGAATATGTGTTGGTGCATGAATTGGTTCATTTATTTGAGCGCGGGCACAATGCGCGTTTTTATGCTTATATGGATAAATATCTGCCTGATTGGAAAATCCGCAGGCAAGAATTAAACTGGTTTTCTTGCTAACGCTTTACGCTGCGTTGCAAAATAGGTAAGACAAGCCAAACCAACTGCTTAGGTGATGAGATGCCGAAACTGAGATCCAGAACATCAACGCATGGGCGCAATATGGCCGGCGCGCGCGGCCTTTGGCGTGCAACCGGTATGGGTGATAATGATTTCGGCAAACCGATTATCGCGGTCGTTAACAGCTTTACGCAATTTGTGCCGGGCCATGTGCATTTGAAAGATTTGGGCCAGCTTGTGGCGCGCCAAATTGAGGCGGCAGGCGGCGTGGCCAAAGAGTTCAACACGATTGCGGTGGATGATGGCATCGCCATGGGCCATGACGGCATGTTGTATTCGCTGCCATCGCGCGAAATTATTGCTGACAGCGTTGAATATATGGCCAATGCGCATTGCGCTGATGCGCTGGTTTGTATCTCGAATTGCGACAAGATTACCCCCGGCATGCTGATGGGTGCGCTGCGCCTCAACATTCCTGCCGTGTTTGTATCCGGCGGGCCAATGGAAGCCGGTAAGGTGACATGGGATGATGAAGAGCGGGCGGTTGATTTGGTCGATGCGATGGTCGCGGCGGCCGATGACAGCTATACGGACGAGCAAGTCGAAGAGATTGAGCGTTCAGCCTGTCCGACATGCGGCTCGTGCTCGGGCATGTTTACCGCCAATTCAATGAACTGTTTGACCGAGGCTATCGGTCTGTCGCTGCCGGGCAATGGCTCAGTGCTGGCGACCCATGCTGACCGCGAAGCGCTGTTCAAGCGCGCCGGTGAGTTGGTTGTTGAATTGTGCCGGCGTTATTATGAAGGTGAAGATGAAAGCGTCTTGCCGCGCTCTATGGCTAATTTCAAAGGCTTTGAAAACGCTATTGCGTTGGATATCGCAATGGGCGGCTCCACCAATACGGTGCTGCATTTGCTGGCTGCTGCACATGAAGCTGAAGTCGATTTCACCATGAAAGATATTGACCGCATGTCGCGCAAAGTGCCGGTGCTGAGTAAAGTTGCGCCCGCCGTGCCGAATGTGCATATGGAAGATGTGCATAATGCCGGCGGCATTATGGGGCTGCTTGGCAGTTTGTCTCGCGCCGGACTTTTGCATGATGACCAACCAACTGTGCATTGCAAGACCATTGGCGAGGCGATTGCCAAATATGATATCGCCGGCAATGTGTCGCCCGAGGTGCTGGAGTTTTATCGCGCTGCGCCGGGTGGCGTGCCGACACAAATTGCCTTTAGCCAAAGCCGTCGTTTTGACGATGTCGATGATGATCGCAAAAACGGCATTATTCGCGATGCCGATAGCGCGTTCAGCAAAGACGGTGGCTTGGCTGTGCTGTATGGCAATTTGGCCGAGAATGGCTGCATTGTGAAAACTGCCGCCGTGGCCGAGGAATGTTTTGAATTCTCCGGCACGGCACGGGTGTTTGAAAGCCAAGACGCGGCCGTCGATGCGATTATGGCGAATGACAATATCAAAGCCGGTGATGTGGTGATTATTCGCTATGAAGGGCCAAAGGGTGGCCCGGGCATGCAGGAAATGCTGTATCCGACCAGCTATCTGAAATCCAAGCAATTGGACAAGGTGTGCGCCTTGGTAACGGATGGTCGTTTTTCCGGCGGCACGTCAGGCCTGTCTATCGGTCATGTGTCGCCTGAGGCAGCGAATGGCGGTCTTATCGGCTTGGTAGAAGATGGCGATAAGATTGAAATTTCCATTCCCAATCGCTCCATTCATTTGGCTGTTGCCGATGATGTGCTGGCTGCGCGTCGCGCTGTGATGAATGAAAAAGGCTGGAAACCGGCCGAGAAACGCGAACGCGCCGTCTCTAAAGCATTGAAAGCCTATGCGGCTTTTGCCACCAGCGCCGACCGCGGCGCGGTGCGCGAGCTCGACTGAGTTATTTTATAGCGGCACAACCAAGTCGCTAATATTGCCGCTTTCGCATGCGTTGATAAATATCTCACCAAGCGCGTGGCTGCGGCGCACAACCTCTTGCCATTTCTCAAACCGTTCGGCTTCGTTTTTTCGATATTTCGGAAAATCTTGCCGTGACGGAATTTTGCCATCGGGCAGGGCCTTCACCCAATCGCGACTTGGCGCCAGCATGATGACATTATCGAGTTTGTGCGACGGCACTTTGCGCCATGGATAAAACTTATCAAACCAGCGCAATTTGAAATGGTCATAAAAATGCGGATACAAAATAAGCCCGTTTGTCTCAGGCCAAAAACTGCTTGGGACAGGGTGATAGTCGAGCATGCCGCCATCATGATAAATATGGCCGGGGTCATCTTCCATGCGCACCGGTGCCATATAAACCGGTATCGCGCCTGAAGCGCGCAACGCCTTATCCATATTATCGCGGGTCAATGTCGCATGGCGCACGGGAAAGCCATCACGTGCGGTAAACCGGATATCGCTGCGCGGGTCTGAAAATATCGTCCGTTCGGTCAAGCCGATAAGATGCTTATCGGTAAAATTGGCCAGCAATCCGGCCCGTGCCAGCGCTAATAATTGACGCGAGGTTTTTGCATTCAAACCGCCATGGCAGCGCACTGTGCCGATATGCAGGCGATATTTTTCATTGCTGAGAATTTCATCAATGCCTTTGCGAATATCGCTGTCATGCCCGTGACCCATGAATTTCTTGAATACGATATCGGTCTGCTCATCAATGGTTGAGAAATCAATCGCGCCTTCATAGCTTTGCGCAATATAAGCGTCGGCCATAATGTTGATTGTGGTGTCGGCATCTGTGCGCGCTGCGCCCGATAGTTTAAACGCGCCAACCGAAGTGCCGAATAAGTCGACCGGTGTTTTATCGGTGCGGCGCGGCATGAAATTGGCAAAAACTTTATGGTCGAGGCCGGCAATGGCCAGCCATTTGGCGGCGCCGGATGCGCCGAATATGGCGCTGATATCATCCGGCGATAATCCGTTTTTGCGAATATGCGCCAGCGCCCTGGCACCGGCTGCAATCACCAAATCAGCCATGAGCATGCTCTCGCATGGCGCGTTCAAAATCAGCAAATAACGGAGCGGAGATAATGTTTTCGCCGGCTTGATATTCAGGATGCCATTGCACGCCGACGCAATAGCTTGCCTGATTGTGTTTGATCGCTTCAATCGTGCCGTCTTCAGCATGCGCCTCGACAGTCAAATTATCGCCCAACCGGTCGACGGCCTGAAAGTGCAGCGAGTTGACGGCGGCATCTTCGACGCCGAGCAAATTGTGCAAATAGCCGTCTTTAACAAAATTAACCCGATGCTGAACGCCAAACTTTACATCTGTCTCATCGCTTTCCGGCATGCGGTGGTCAAGGCGACCGTCGATTTCATGCACGCTTGGGTGCAATGTGCCGCCGCAGGCGACATTTAATTCCTGATAGCCACGGCAAATCGCCAGAAGCGGCAAGTCGCGCGCAATCGATTTTTCAATCAATTGCAGTGCCGCTTCATCGCGGGCGAGGTCAAACGGTTTATGCGCTTCGGTTTCTTCCATGCCATAGCGGCTGGGATGCACATTGCTGCTGCTGCCGGTCATCAGCACCCCGTCCAGGCGGTCCAAAATCGGGTCGGCTTGAAACGTGCCGTTTTCCATTGGTGCAGGAATGAGCACCGGCTGCACACTCATATATTGCGCCACGCCCTCAAGATACATATGCGTGACCGATTGCAAGACATCGACCAGATGCTTTTTCCGATTACAAATAATGCCGAGCAGCATGTGCCTATCCTTTCGCGCAGTTTACTAAAATTCAATTAGCGGATATGTAAGATATATCGAAGTGTCAAATTTTTGCCACGTTTAGCTGCAGGATAAAACCATGTTGAAAACTGCCAAAATCATTTCCATCTGCACCGCATTATTTATTGGTGGGGCAATGCCGTCTCTCGCTTTCAGTGAACGCGAAGGGCTCGATATTTATCAGCGCGGTCTTTACTTAGACGCGATTGAGTATTGGAAAAAGGCGGCTGCCGCCGGTGATGCCGGTTCAGCCTATCGCCTGAGCGAAGAATATTTCGACGCAAAAATCGTTAAACGCGATTTAAAGCTGGCCTTTACCTATTTGCAGCAAGCGGCCAAAGGTAATGATGCGCGCGCCATTACTGATTTGGCGTCGCTTTATGATTACGGCACCGGTGTTCCGAAAAATCGCAAAAAGGCTGCCGAGCTTTATTTGAAAGCGGCCAATATGGGCATGCCAGCGGCAATGTTTAACGCTGCCGCGATGCTGGAAACCGGCGAAGGTGTCAGCATGGATAAGGTCGAAGCGTATAAATTCTATCTATTGTCGCGTGACCAAGGCTTTGCACCTTTCGCCAATAAGGCGCTTGAGGAAATGGCCGCCAATATGACGGTTGATCAGATTGCCGAAGCAGAAGACTTGGCGGATAATTTTATTCCGAACGCTTATTAGGCGGCGTATCCGGCACGCGCCAAACCGGCACGTAAGTCTTCTTTCAAATCATCGACATGCTCCAAGCCGATATTGAGGCGCAGCATTTGTCCGTCAGTGCTGAAATCACTGGCGGTACGAACAATCTCACACGGCACGATGAGGCTTTCAAAACCGCCCCAGCTATAGCCCATGCCGAATAGGTTCATATTATCCAGCATGGCGGCCAGTTGCTGTTCGCTGCACGGTTCCAATTCAATTGAAAACAATCCCCCCGCACCGGCAAAATCGCGCTGCCATAATTCATGGCCGGGCGCATCCGGCAGGGCCGGATAGTAAACCTGCCGCACAAAATCAAAATCCTGCAGCCAAGCGGCAATATCCAACGCTGCGTGCTGGTGCTGTTTCATCCGCGTCGGCATGGTGCGCAGGCCGCGTAAGGCGAGGAACACATCATCAGGGCCGACGCTCATACCGATAAGACCATGCACACTGCGCAGCTTATTGAAATTGGCCCCGTTGGCGGCCACTGTGCCAAGCAGGGCGTCGGCGTGCCCCACAACATATTTGGTCGCCGCCATGATGGAGTAATCAACCCCATGCTCGAGCGGTTTGAAATTCAGCGGCGTCGCCCATGTATTATCAATCGCGGTTTTGACATTGGCTTTTTGTGCCGCCGCGACAATCGCCGGAACATCCTGCATATCAAAAGTTTGCGAGCCGGGGCTTTCCATGAAAATCAAAGCGGTATTGTCGCGAATAAGCTCGGCAATATCGCCGCCGATAAGCGGGTCGTAATATTGTGTTTCAACGCCGAAATCTTTTAAAAATCGATCGCAGAATTTGCGTGTCGGTTCATACACACTATCGACCATCAACATATGTGCGCCGGAATGCACGGCCGCCAAAATTGCCAAGGACACGGCCGAGGCGCCGGATGGCGTCAACATGGTGCCATCGGCATTTTCCAGTTGATTTATCGCGTCTTGCAAGGCGGTTGTCGTAGGGGTGCCGCGCCGCCCATAGGTATAGGGAATTTTCTGTTCCCCGCGAATGGCGGCCAAGGACGGATATAAAATGGTGGAAGCGTGATAGACAGGCGTATTGACCGCGCCAATATGCGCCTCGGGGTCGCGTCCGGCATTAATTGCTTTGGTTTCGTCTTTCACCTGTTTTCTTTCCGACAATAAATGTTACAGTTCCGGCATTATTCGTTAATGAGGTTGGTTATGCAAATCAAACGCTTGAGTTTAGTTGTTGCCGCGTCGCTGCTATTGGCACCGATGGCCGCGCAAGCAGCGGGAAATACGCTGGAAGTTGTCAAAAAACGGGGGCATGTGCAATGCGGTGTGTCGCAAGGTCTGCCCGGATTTTCCAATCCTGACGATAAAGGAAATTGGACCGGCATGGATGTTGATTTCTGCCGTGCCGTCGCCGCCGCCATTTTTGGCGATGCGAAGAAAGTAAAATTCACGCCGCTTTCTGCCAAAGAGCGGTTTACCGCCATTCAATCAGGCGAGGTTGATATCATTGCCCGCAACACCACTTGGTCGATGCACCGCGATACCGCCTTGGGCGTCGATTTTCGTGCGGTGAATTATTATGACGGGCAGGGCTTTATGGTGCGCGGTGACTTGGGCGTCTCGGCGACATCCGAATTGGATGGCGCAACTTTATGCACCAATCAGGGCACGACAACTGAATTGAATGCGGCTGATTATTTCCGTTCCAATAATATGCAATATGAAATCGTTGCTTTTGAAAAAGCCGATGAGGCGGTGGCCGCTTATAATGCCGGTCGCTGCGATGCCTATACCACTGACCATTCAGCGCTTTATGCGCAACGGCTGAAACTGACTGACCCGAAAGCGCATATTGTGCTGCCGGAAATCATTTCCAAAGAGCCGCTTGGCCCGGCCGTGCGCCAAGGTGATGACCGTTGGGGCGATATTGTCGCTTGGGTGCATTATGCGACAGTGACGGCGGAAGAGCTTGGCGTGACGTCAAAAAATATCGGCAAAATGAACAATTCGACCAATCCTTCCGTGAAGCGGCTTTTGGGTAAAGACGGCACATTTGGGGCCAATCTCGGCATTCCGGCCGATTGGGCGCTGCAAGCGATCAAGCAAGTCGGCAATTATGGTGAGATTTTTGAGCGCAATGTCGGCGTCAACACGCCGCTTGGTATTAAGCGCGGTTATAACGCATTATGGACTGATGGCGGGTTGCAATATGCGCCGCCCATTCGCTAACGGAGCAGACCGATAGAGACGCTGAAAGCCAAACTGCTGCGCCGTGATGTGCTGCTGCAGCTTGCCGTGCTGTGCGCGCTGCTGCTTGCCATGTTTTGGCTGGTGGCCAATGTGCAAAGCAATTTGGAGCGTCAAAATATCAATTCCGGTTTTGGCTTTTTGTCTGAGCGCGCCGGTTTCGGCATTAATCAAACGCTGATTGACTATACGGAAGACAGCAGCTTTGCTCGCGTGCTGAGTGTCGGTTTGTTGAACACGCTGCTGGTGTCGGTGCTGGGCATTGCTTTTGCCACCGTATTGGGCTTTGCGCTTGGTGTGGCGCGGCTATCCAGCAATTGGCTGATTAATAAAATGGCCATGGTCTATGTTGAGATTTTCCGCAATGTGCCGCTGCTTTTGCAGATCATGTTTTGGTATTTCGGTGTGCTGCGCAATTTGCCACCGCCGCGCCGCGCGCTTGATATTGCCGATGGCGTGTTTCTCAGCAATCGCGGCATTATTGTTCCGGCCTTGCAATCGGGGCCGGGTGCGTGGGTTTACGGTTTGGTGATATTGCTGTCGGTCGCGGCATTTTTCTGGCTGCGTCGCCGCGCCCGCCTTGCATTGCTGGAGACAGGTGCAGCCCTGCCGGTCTGGCGGCCTTTAGGGGCGGTGATGATTGCCGGTGTTTTGGCGGCCGCTTTGTTTGTCGGCCTGCCGTTCAGTTTTGATATGCCGCAACTGAAAGGGTTCAACTTCCGCGGTGGCATAACCGTTATTCCTGAATTTGTCGCGCTTCTATTGGCGCTTAGCCTGTATACCGCCTCGTTTATTGCCGAAATTGTCCGCGCCGGTATTCAGTCAGTGTCAAAAGGGCAGCGTGAGGCGGCCTCGGCGCTGGGGCTTCCTGACAATAAAGCCCTGCGGCTGGTGGTTATTCCGCAAGCTTTGCGCGTTATTATTCCGCCTTTGACCAGCCAATATTTGAATTTGACCAAGAACTCATCCTTGGCGGTGGCGATTGCTTATCCGGATATTGTTTCGGTATTTGCCGGCACGACGCTGACGCAAGTCGGGCAAGCGGTTGAGATTATTTTCATTACTATGATGATTTATCTCAGTTTGAGCTTGCTCACATCATGGGCGATGAACCGATATAATGCGCGCATTGCGCTGGTGGGACAGAACACATGAGCGGCGCATCAACATGGACACCAAGCGCACCGCGTCCGGCACCGGCCAATACTGTTGGCTTTGTCGGTTGGGCGCGGGTCAATTTATTTGCCACCAAGCTCGATACATTAATGACCGCGCTGGCGGCCATTCTCATTTTATATATTCTCGAAGTCGTGTTTGGCTGGGCGATTATAGATGCCAGCTTTAGCGGCGATGACCGCACCGCCTGTTTGAAAGAAGTGCAGGGCGCTTGCTGGCCGTTTATCGAGGCGAAATTTGGCCAGTTTATTTATGGCCGCTATCCGGAGGCGGAACGCTGGCGGGTCGATTTGGTGTTTATCTCGGGTCTGCTCGGTCTGATACCGGTGCTGAT
>CBFIHY010000061.1:0-9003 GCA_965662315.1 Alphaproteobacteria bacterium | reverse complement strand
TTCGTCCAGCATCACCGCCCCTCATGGTGATGACTTGACCTTATCGGCTGAAAAGAGTGAGCTATGCGTATGATGAAAAACTGGCGTGGTTTGTTTGTTTGTTTGGGCTTGGCGGCATTGTTGCCCGCATGCGGCGGGGCGACGCTGATGAGCGAGGCCGATGAAGCAAAAATCGGCGCTGAGCAGCATCCACAAATCATTCGCGAATATGGCGGCGTTTATGATGACCCGAAAGTCACCGCTTATGTCGAGCGCATTGTCTCCAAGCTGGGAAAAGTTTCCGATAAGCCGGATATGGAATATCGTATCACCGTGCTGGACAGTCCGGTGGTCAACGCTTTTGCCTTGCCGGGCGGTTATACTTATGTAACGCGCGGGCTGTTGGCTTTGGCTGATAATGAAGCTGAAATGGCCGGTGTCATCGGCCATGAAATTGCTCATGTGACGGCACGCCACGGTGCCAAACGCCATACCGCATCGGTCGGTACGGCGATTGCCGCCGGTGTGGCGGGTATTTTTTTGAACGTCACCACCGGCATAGATGCGCGCGCGGCCGGTGATGTATTATCGGTCGGCGGCGGCGTTTTATTGGCCGGCTATAGCCGCGAAAATGAATATGAGGCTGATAATCTGGGCATTAAGGCGATGGCGCGGGCCGGTTACCAACCGCAAGCGCAGGCCGATTTACTGCAATCATTGGCTGATTTTGCGCGCTATCAAAGCGGCGGCAAGGCGGTGAAGGCGGGTTGGTTTTCCAGCCACCCAAACAGTAAAGAGCGGGTCGCCAAAGCCCGAAAAAAAGCCCGCGCCGCCATGTTGAAAATCAATGGCGCGCCTGAGGTCGGGCGGTTTGCGCATTTGGCAGCGATTGACGGCATAGTTTATGGCGATGGGCCAAAACAAGGGGTCATTCGCGGGCAAGAATTTTCTCATGCCGCATTGGCGATGCGATTTTCCGTGCCGCGCGGCTTTTCGATGGAAAACAGCCCGGCGCGTGTAGTGGCGACGCATAAAAACCGCGTGCAGATTGTTTTCGATATGGATGAGCGCGTCGCCTTGGAACCGGCGGCGGATTATTTGCAAGGCGGCTGGGCGGCGAATAATACATTGAGCGATTTTCGCAGTTTGAAAATCGGCGGTCGCGATGCCGCATTGGGCACAATGAAAACCGATAATGGCATTGCGGTATTGCTGGCCATTGTTGAAAATGAAGAACAGTTTTTGCGCTTTGGTGTTTTGGCACCGGCCGGTCAAGAAAGCGCAGCGCGCGCGGCCATGGCGCATATGACCCGTAAAATTCAGTTTTTGAGTAAGGCGGAAGCGGCCGCCATTCGCCCGCATCGGATAAAAATCATGACGGTTGAAAAGGGCGATACGGTGTATGGGCTGTCGCGGCGCATGGGCGGGCCGAATGCCGATAAGCAAAAATTATTTCGCTTGTTGAATAATCTTGGCCCCGAAGACGGATTGAGCGTCGGGCAGCGGGTTAAGCTGATAAGCGGCTAAGGCTGAAAAAAGTGCCGAAACAGTTATTTGCAATGGGGCTGCTTAGAGCAATCCGGCATGGTGCGGGTCACCGCCGGTTTTGGCCATAAGCGCACCGCGCAATTTACCCAAAGCTTCGTGCTCAATCTGCCGCACACGTTCTTTTGAAATGCCCAGCTTTTTGCCGAGATTTTCCAAAGTGACGGTTTCTTCCGCCAAGCGGCGGGCGCGAATAATGGTCATTTCGCGCTCGTTCAATTCGCTCATCGCTTCGGCAATCCAATTGACTTTTTGTTTGCTGTCCAACCGATTGGAAGCCATGGCATCGGGCAATTCGCGCTCGCAGACCAAAAACTCTTGCCATTCGGTGACGCCGCCATCGCCGGAGCGGTCGGAAATGGTTGCGTTTAATGAGCGGTCATTGGCTTCCATGCGGCCTTCCATTGCCACCACATCTTCCATCCGCACACCCAGCTCGCGCGAGACGTAATGGCGGCTGTCTTGCGTCATGGTCGGGCCGATATCATTAATGCGGGCGCGCAGGCGGCGCATATTGAAAAATAATGATTTTTGCGCCGATGTTGTGCCGGTCCGAACAATCGACCAGTTACGCAAAACGAAATCTTGAATTTGTGAGCGGATCCACCAACCGGCATAGGTTGAAAACCGCACTTCGCGATCCGGATCAAAACGCTCGGCCGCTTGCATCAGGCCAATATTGCCTTCTTGCACCAAATCACCCATTGGCAGGCCGTAATTACGGAATTTTGCAGCGATGGCGACGACCAGCCGCACATGCGCTGATGTCAGCTCATGCATGGCGCGTTCGTCGCGCTCATCTTTCCAGCGACGGGCCAGTTTTTGCTCGTGTTCGGGTTCCAGCATTGGCAGTTTCATCGCCTTTTTGATGAAATTGCGCCCTGATTGAACGGTCTCGCGTGTGTCGATATGTGCCATAATTTGCTTACCTCTGTAAAAGATACGCAGACAGGCGGAAATCGGTTCACGGCATATTGCCGTTTTTTACAAAAAATTAAGCGGCGTCAGAACCCGGTTGGCGGCGCGCACCGCCGGTGGTTTTGGCCAAAATCGCTTCCAATTTGACCACCGCCGCATCTTCAGTGGTTTTATCCACTGTCGCCACTTCGCGCGCCATGCGCTCCAAAGCCGCTTCATAGAGCTGGCGTTCTGAATAGCTTTGCTCGGGCTGGTTTTCGTTACGGAACAAGTCACGCACCACTTCGGCAATGGCGATCAAGTCGCCGCTATTAATCTTCGCTTCATATTCTTGCGCGCGGCGCGACCACATGGTGCGTTTTACACGAGCGCGGCCTTTCAGCGTTTTAATCGCGCCATCCATCACCTTATTATCGGCCAGCTTGCGCATACCGATTTGCTTGGCTTTTTCCAGCGGCACGCGCAGCACCATTTTCTCTTTTTCAAAATTAACCACAAAAAGCTGCAGCGTCATGCCGGCAATTTCTTGTTCGCTAATCTCGATAATTTGGCCGACACCATGGGCCGGATAAACAATATGCTCATTAATCCGAAAGCCCAGCGCAGATTTACGCGGCGCCGCTTGTTTGGCCGGTTTTGTGCTGGCGGCTTTCTTGGCCGTTGTTTTGGCGGCCGGTTTTTTTGCGGCTGCTTTCGCGGCCGGCTTTTTCGTCGTTTTAGGTGCAGGTTTTTTTACAGCCGGTTTTTTTGCCGCTGTTTTAGAGGCCGGCTTTTTCGCCGCCGGTTTCTTGGCGGTTGTTTTAGCGGCTGTTTTGGCGCTTGCCGGCTTTTTTGCTGCCGGTTTTTTAGCTGCCGATTTTTTGGTCGTGGCCATTAAATGCTCCTGTCATCAACGTCGCGTGGCGCGCCCGTTGAACGCTTACAAATGCTGAAATTCACCTGAAAACGGTGCTGTTTTCCCGTATATGGGGAGTATATCACAAAAAGGCAGTTTTTTCAAACGCTTGCGCCGAAAGCTGCTTACCCGTCACCGGTGCCCGGGTTTTCTGAGAAATGATCGGCAAATTTATTGGCCTTTTGCAGCCAGTCATCGGCATCGGCCGGTGCGTCTTTGCGAATGGTGATATTGGGCCAGATATCGGCAAATTTCGTGTTCACATCCAGCCATTTTTCCAACCCGTCTTCAGTATCGGCCTTAATCGCATCAGCCGGACATTCAGGTTCGCAGACGCCACAATCGATACATTCATCAGGATGAATGACCAGCATGTTCTCGCCTTCATAAAAGCAATCGACCGGGCAAACTTCAACGCAATCGGTGTATTTGCACTTAATGCAATCTTCAGTGACGATATAAGTCATCGCTTAGGCTCCTGATAAGGCCGCTTCGGCTTTTTTGCGCGCCTGTCCGGCTTGCTGGTCGGTGACATAAATAAGACCGGCGACACGGCGCATCAAATTGGCCTCAAAATCATCAACCACGCCATCGGCCAAAACGATTTGCCACAGCAATTCCATCAGCATAATTTTATGCGCTTCGCCGAAATGCTTGTTAATGCGGCTGGTAAATTGAAACAAGTCACCGGCATTTTCAGCCGCTTGTTTGGCTTCATTTATCAGCTGGCTTGCCGCATCCGGCTGAAGGCCGAAATGCGGGCCGACCAGACGGGCCAGTAATTTTTCTTCCGAGGCGTCCATCACCCCATCAATTTGCGCGGCGCGCACCAAAAGCGCGGCGGCGGCAATGTGTAATTCATCTGATTGCGGCGCGGCGGTTTCAGCCACCGGTTCGCTAAACATGGTTTTCAATTTGTCTAACATGGCGTCTGTCTAACCGACAAAAAATCGCTGCGCAATGATTGTTTTAGTCGCAGGGGTTAGCCGATTTGTCCTTTGCCGGTAAATTCGGCCTCGGCGCGTCTTTGTTTTTTGGTCGGACGGCCGGAACCGGCTTCGCGAAACGCCGCTTGCTCAACAATTTTGTCAGCCCGTTTTTTCGGCTGTGGCGGGTCGCGGTCAATATAAAGCGCTTGCGCTTCCGGTGCCGGACCGCGTCGTATGCTCAACGCCACCACTTCAATCACCCGAATATCGCGATTTAACGGAAAGGTCAGCACATCACCGGCGCGAATGCTGGCGGCGGCGCGGCTTTGCTTTTGCCCGTTAATGCGAATATTGCCGGCCGCTGCCAGCTTGCTGGCCAAAGTGCGGGTTTTAAAAAACCGCGCATGCCAAAGCCATTTATCGACCCGCATGGATTGCGGTACGGCTTTGGGCTGAGATTGCGTCACGTCGGTTAAGCCTCGTCCCGTTTATCGCCGCCATCTTGCAATTGTTTCAAAACCGCAAATGGCGATGCCGGATCGGGCTGCTTATCGCGTTTCGGACCGCGTGCGGTGCCGGCAGATTTTCTTGCGCCGGCTTTTTGCGCATTATTCTGTTTCTGGTTTTTGCCGCCCTTATGGGCTGGTTTATGTTGCCCTTTATTTTGTGCTTTACGCGCATTATGGCCGCGCGGTGCCGGACGCCATAAGGTCTTCATCGTAATTTCAGTGGCGCTTGTGTCGGCGGTTTCTTCGCTTGCCGGTTCACTTGCCTCTTCAGATATCTCTTCAGATGTTTCTTCAGTTTGAGCGGCTGCGGGCGTTTCTTCCGTGGCGGCTTTCGCTTCTGTCTGTTGGGCGATTTCGCCATTGGCCGGCGCATCAATTTCAATTTGCCGCGATTGATAACCCAGCGCGGTTAATATTTCGGCCAGCTCATCAGCCCCGCACCCCATAATGGACATCATCGCTTCATTGGCTTCAAAGCCGTCGCGATTTTCGCTCAAAAGCGGGCGGATAATATCGGCCAGTCGCTCCAGCATATCAAAGCGGATGATGCGGGCGCGGCAGGTATAAAAGCCCGCCGCCCGATACAGCCAACCGGGCAATTTATCAGGCTGCGCTGAGGTTAATCCGGCGGCCGGTAAAAGGGCCAATGTTTCGGCAATGGCGCGCGGGTTTTCATCGCGTTGTTGGCGGCGCATATTGTCTTCAATCAAGGTCAAAAGCGCCAAAAGACGCGCCGGTGCCGGCTTTAACAAGGCCGGCATAAAGACGTGATAAAAGCCGAAACGGACGCCGCATTTTCGCAAAGTGGCACGCAAATCTTGATCCAGCTTGCTCAGCAAATCGGCAATATCGCGGCGCGGCAAGCAGCCTTTATGTTCCAATAATTGGAAAGCCAGCCCGCGTGCCAACCCGTTTAAGTCAGCATTTTGTAGCGTCTTTAACGGCTCCAATTGTTGGCTGATTTGCAAGCGCAACCAATCGGTCAGTCGGCTTTGTGCTTGGCTGCGGGTCTCGCCGGTCAGCGTTTCATCAGCCACCAGCACCGCTTCAGGTGATAAATAAGCCAGTCGGTCGCTATCTTGCCCGCCGCTCATCTGCAAGCGTCCGATAACCGCATTGTCCCATAAAATCTCGCCCTGCTCGGTCAGGGTAAAAGCATTATCGGCGGCAATGGCAATGGCATTGGCGCGCTGGCGCAATGCATCGCCGACCGCCTTTTCAACCGCGGCGCGGGCCGTGCCGCCGGGCGCGCCTTTCAAGCGCGGGTCGCGCTCGACATGCAAGCCGTTCAGCCGTCCCATATATTCTCCGGCAATCACAATATCGCCATTGGCTTCAATATCCGCCACAATATCCTCTTTCCCGACAAGGCGGCGCATCAGCGCCGATGTTTTTCGGTCAACAAATTGTCCCATTAACTTCATATGCAGCGCATCTGACAAGCGGTCTTCCACCGCCCGACTGACGCCCTGCCAATGCACCGGATCTGCGAGCCAGTCATTGCGCTGAGCAATATAGGTCCAAGTGCGAATATGCGCCAGCCTTGTTGATAAAGTATCAAGGTCGCCCTCGGCCCTATCGCATCGCTCAATGCGTTCGGCCAGCCAGCTTTCCGGTATCATTCCGTCATCGGCACATAGGAAGGCAAAAATCTCACCGACCAAGGCGGCATGTTCGCCCATTGTGGTTTTGCCGAAATCAGGAATTTGCGCCACATCCCATAATAAGCGCACCCGCGCTTCATCGCCCAACAAATCGAGCGTCGCCGGATCGCGGCTCAATAATTTTGTCGCCTGCACATCATCGGCCACCGGCGCACGGGTTAAACCGGCGCGCGGCACCGGCCGCTCCAAGCTCAGCAATAACGCCTCCAATGATGAAAAATCGAGATTGGGATTGCGCCAGAACAGAGATTTCACCGGATCGAAATCATGCGTTTCAATGGCTTCTATCAGCTCTTCATCAAAGGCCGGTACATCGCCGCTAACCCCGAAACTGCCATCGCTGGTATGGCGTCCGGCGCGACCGGCAATTTGTGCCAGCTCGGCGGGGCTTAATTCGCGATGCCGTCGGCCGTCAAATTTACGCGTTTGTGCAAAAGCGACATGGTCGACATCCATGTTCAGCCCCATGCCAATCGCATCTGTGGCGACCAGAAAATCCACTTCGCCGGATTGATACATTTCCACTTGCGCATTGCGTGTGCGCGGGCTTAGACCGCCCATCACCACCGCCGCGCCGCCGCGTTGTTGGCGAATTATTTCGGCAATCGCGTAAACATTATCGGCTGAAAAAGCGGCAATGGCGCTGCGCCGTGGCAGGCGTGACAATTTATGCGCGCCGCCCCAAGCAAGGCGCGAAAACCGCGCCCGCGACTCGATGTTTTTCTCACCCAAAAGTTGCCGCAAAATCGGCGCCATAGTGGCGGCGCCCAGCAAAATGGTTTCCGACGTGCCGCGGCAATGTAAAATCCGGTCGGTGAACACATGCCCGCGCTCAGGGTCGGCGGCCAATTGACACTCATCAATGGCAACAAATTCAACCTCGCGGCTAATTGGCATCGCTTCCGTGGTGCAAATGAAAAACCGCGCTTTCGGCGGCAATATTTTCTCTTCACCGGTAATCAGCGCCAGATCGGCCTTATGCACGCGGCCAAAATCACCTTTCAGGCAGCGGTCATAGACCTCGCGCGCCAAAAGCCGCAAGGGCAAGCCGATCATACCACTATCATGGGCCAGTAAACGCTCCATAGCGAGATGCGTTTTGCCGGTATTGGTCGGGCCCAGAACAATTCTTAATTCGGGAGAAAAACCGCGATGAGACATCGCTCCAGCATGGCCAAAGCATTGCTTTTTGGCAATACCGGTAAGGCTTTACAGCGATTGATTCGGCTTTCTGCCTGTGGGTGAATTGTGGGCGAATCGATTTTCGGCCGCAAGCATGAACAGGTGTGGAACGAAGCATGTCCGAATCACTTACATAGTGGCCGTGCCGTTTCTGTTCACCACAACATATTGTGTATGGCGGTTTGTCGCTTGCCAAAAATATCGCGCTTGGCCATGATAATGGCTGATTTCTCGCGAGGAGGCGTTGGCGATGGATTTTTCAATCCCGGATGATATTCGAACTTATTTGGCTGCGTTAGACGATTTTATTGAAAAAGAAATCGTGCCGCTGCAAATGCAGGACGATAATAATCGGTTTTTTGACCATCGCCGCGAGCATGCGCGCACCGATTGGGACAATAATGGCTTGCCGCGGCCGGAATGGGAAGAATTGCTGCGCGAGATGCGCCGCCGCGCCGATAAAGCCGGTCATTTGCGCTTCGGCCTGCCAAAAGAATTTGGCGGTGCTGACGGCTCCAATTTGGCCATGGCGGTCATTCGCGAGCATTTGGCGCATAAAGGTTTGGGGCTGCATAATGATTTACAGAATGAAAGCTCGATTGTTGCCAATTTCCCGCAAGTTTTAATGTTTCGCGATTTCGGCACGCCGGAACAGGCGGATGAATATATCAATGGCATGTTGGCCGGCACGCATCGCATTTGTTTTGGGTTGACTGAGCCTGAGCACGGTTCGGACGCGACGTGGATGGAAACCCGCGGCGTGCGTGAAACCCGCGATGGGGTTGATGGCTGGTTGCTCAATGGCGAGAAAATGTGGACCACCGGCATGCATGTCGCCAGCCATGTGATGCTGTTTGCCCGCACATCGGGTGATGATGGGGCGGCGAAAGGGATTACCTGCTTCATGGTGCCGGCTGATGATCCGGGCGTTAAAATTGAAGAATATATGTGGACCTTCAATATGCCGACCGACCATCCGCGCGTCTCGTTCACCGATATTTGGGTGCCCGATAGCGCGATTTTCGGTGAACCGGATAATGGCCTCGCTTTGGCGCAGCATTTTGTGCATGAAAATCGTATTCGCCAAGCCGCCAGTGGTGTTGGCGCGGCGCAATATTGCATTGATCAATCGGTGGCTTATGCCAAAAAGCGCGCGCCCTTCGGCAAGCCATTGGCGACCAATCAGGCGATACAATTTCCGCTCACTGAATTGCATACGGAATGCGAAATGATCCGCAATCTGGTTTATAAAACGGCGGCGCAAATGGATGAAATGTCGAAGCCGGAAGTGGCGATTTATCTGTCGGACAAAGTATCAATGTGTAATTACCGCGCCAATCGCATGGTCTGCGAGGCGGCGGACCGCGCCATTCAAGTGCATG
>CBFIHY010000060.1:0-9024 GCA_965662315.1 Alphaproteobacteria bacterium | reverse complement strand
CTTTTAATACCCGCTCGGAATTGAACCAGAAACTGTCCAATTGCGGCATTTCAATATGCCGCGCCTGCCAAATGCCAAAGCCGGTGATCAATAAAGTGGCGGTGACCAGCGTCCATAGGGTGAGGTGATATGCCGTGCGGCGCAAGAGATGCAAAGAACCGCTTTGCACCACGCCGGCAAAGCCCGAAAAACGCTGCCGCACACCATTTGCCAGCCCCTGCGTCCAGCTTTCCGCATGGTCAATCAGCGGCGGCATGCGCAAATGCGCACCGGCCGCGCGGGTCGCCTGCCCCGTATCCGACATATCATCATTTTCTGCCGCCTCTTGCGGCGGCAAAATATCATCATCTGCCGGTTCGGTTGCCGATTTGGACGGCTGCTTTTTCATAAACAAGACTATGCGTATATTCGCCGAATTTGGCAATCATGCGCTGGCTTGTGCCGGCATGAGCGCAGATATAAAGGCACTTCTAAAAGCACTTATAAAAGGTGTCTAAAACGCCGCCAACATCGCCGCTTCGGTTGCAGTCTCAGTCGGTGTTTCAGCAATATGGGTGATGAAACCATCCGCTTCCAACTCATCCGCCACCGCTTTTGACAGACAATAAATTGTCGGCTTGGCGGCATTATCAAGCCGCGCAAACAATGCGCGGAAAATTTTTGCCGTGCGGGCCGAATAAATCAGCACGCCATCCAAGGGCTCTTCTTTATCACACAATGCGGCCTGCGCAGCGGCGGTAAACTCATCCGCCGCCGCCGCCCGATATAAAACGGTGCGTTGGTTTTTAATCTGCGCCGCATCCAAAGCGGCCGCCAAATCACCGGCGCGGTCGCGACCGGCAATATGCAAAACCGTGTCACTATCTTCATCACTGTTTTTATCACTGTCTTTATTATCGGTTTTGATATGCGCCGCCAGCGCCGCCGCCAAAGCGACAACATCGCCACCGGCAATATGTGGGTTTGCCCAGCCATGCGCGCTCAGTGTCGCCGCCGTTTGCGGGCCGACCGCATAAGCTTTTATCGATTGCCAAGCGGCCAATTCAGCCGCGTCTTTACATTTGGCAGCCAATGCTCGCACCCCATTGGCACTGGTAAAAGCCAGCGCCTGAAAGCCTGCCGCATCGGGCAAATCAGCCTCGACCGGTTCAATATGAATAAGCGGCGATATCACCACATCATGGCCGCGCGCCGCCAATTGTTCAGCTAAGGGCAAGGCGTCGAGCATGGGGCGGGTGACCAGCAAACGCATCGCTTACTCGGCTTTATCAGGTGACGGATTATGCTGGTCGGTATTTTGGCCAGTAGATTGTGAAGTAGATTGTGAAGAATAGTGTGAAGCAGAGCGGCGCACATCAGCCGCCAGCTTCTCGCCCAATGCCGACGCATTGGCAGGCATATCCGCGCCCTGTGCTTGCGCCAGCCAGCGCCCGTCATCATCCAAAAGGCGGCCTTGTAAATGCAATTGCCCGTCCACCAGCTTGGCGTGAGCGGCAATCGGCGTGCGGCACGAGCCGTCAAGCGCCGCCAAAAACGCCCGCTCGGCGGTGACGCAAATGGCCGTATCGGTGCAATGCAGCGCGCTTAATAAGGCAATCAGTGGCTCGTCATCAGCGCGGCATTGCACCGCCAATGCCCCCTGACCGGCAGCCGGTAAAATCTCGTCGGCCAGCGTACATTGGCCGGGCGGGTCGATATCCAGCCTGGTCAATCCGGCCGCCGCCAAAACAATCGCATCGAGCTTTTCGCTTTGCAGTTTTTTCAATCTGGTGCCGACATTACCGCGCACGGCGATAATTTCGAGATCGGGGCGAAGATTGAGAATTTGTGCACGGCGGCGCAAAGCCGAGGTGCCGATGCGCGCGCCGTTTGGTAAATCATCCAATCGATTGATATTGAGGCCTTGGCGCGGCACTAAAATATCGCTGACCGGGGCGCGCGGTAAAATCGCCGCCAACGTCAAACCATCGGGCTGCGCGGTCGGTAAATCTTTTAAACTATGCACGGCAAAATCAAGACTGCCATCCAACAAACCGGCTTCCAATTCTTGCGTGAACAAGCCTTTGCCGCCAATCTCAGCCAGCGGCATTTCCAAGCGCTTATCGCCAATGGTCATAATTTCATGCTGTGACAGGCGTTCGCGCGGCCAATTATGCGCCGCGCTAAATTGCGATGCTACATATGTAGTCTGCGCCAAAGCCAGGGGCGAAGCGCGTGTGCCGATGGTCAAATGCCGGTCGCTCATTCAATCCTCAATCCGTCGCTTGCGCTGGCATGGCGGTTGATTATATAGCTCTCTATCAGATAAAGAGCGCCAAGCCGCTTCAGCGCAACGGCACTCTTAGCAAGGAAAGCGCGCTAACGCCATGGCTGCAAAACAAATATATGTGCTGGGATTGGAAACCAGTTGCGATGAGACGGCGGCGGCCATTGTCGAGGCACCGGTCGAAAATGGCGCGCTTTGCGGTGCCGGTCGCATTATCAGCCAACGCATATTGAGCCAGATAGATATGCACGCGCCCTATGGCGGCGTGGTGCCTGAATTGGCAGCGCGCGCGCATATCAGCCATCTTGACCGGCTGGTCAGCGAAACATTGGAAGAAGCCGATATGGGCTTGCATGATTTGGATGCGGTGGCGGCGACCGCCGGACCGGGGCTTATCGGCGGCGTGCTTATCGGATTGACCACCGGCAAGGCTTTGGCTTTGGCGGCGCAAAAACCGTTTATCGGCATTAATCATTTGGAAGGCCATGCGCTGTCGGCGCGGCTGACGGAAGAGCTGAGCTTTCCTTATTTATTGCTGCTGGTATCGGGCGGCCATTGCCAGCTTTTATCGGTCGATAAGCTTGGCCATTATCGGGTCTATGGCAGCACGCTGGACGATGCGGTGGGTGAAGCGTTTGATAAGGCGGCGAAACTAATGTCGCTTGGTTATCCGGGCGGGCCGGAGATTGAGAAAAAAGCCAAGCAAGGCGACGCCTCACGTTTTTCTTTACCGCGGCCGCTCACCCAACAAGCCGGCTGTGATTTTTCATTTTCCGGTTTGAAAACCGCTTTGCGGCAAGCGGCAGAAAAAACCGCGCCGTTAAGCGAGCAAGATATTGCCGATTTATCGGCGTCATTTCAAACCGCCGTTACTGATTGTCTGGTCGATCGGACCGGCCATGCCATGCAGCAATTTTCGGCCGACCACCCGCAAGCAGCCAAGCAATTGGTGATTGCCGGCGGCGTTGCCGCCAATAAACATATTGGTGCGGCCTTGCGTGCCGCTGCCATAGCGCAAGGGTTTCAAAGTTTTGTGCCACCGGCCGCTTTATGCACCGATAATGCGGCAATGATTGCGCGCGCCGGAGCTGAACGCTGTGCCGCCGGTCTTATCGATGCCAAAGCCATGCACGAACCGGCCCGTGCGCGCTGGCCATTGGCTGACTTATCCGATTTATCCGATTGAAAATTTAACCAAGAAAAAGGCTCCGATGGGGGAGGACCATCGGAGCCGGAGTTCGACCTGGAGGGAGGTCGGGTGCACGGATAAAGGGAGGGTTTATCCGTGCCGGTTGATTATCGGGAGGAGATAATCAGACAATAACTCTGTCGGTGACAGTGACGGCAATCAAAGACAAGCCGTAAAGCACCAATACTGAAGAAGCCAGAGTCGGACCGCTAACGGTCGAAATCAGTGTGGAGATTTTGTTCAACATGGTTCCGCTCTTTCTGCGTTTCGGGTTTACATTTCAATAAACGTGGCGTTGGAAATATTCCGTCTGCCCGCTTACAAATATTATATAGCACCTTATAAAACAAAAAACAATGAATAATTTGAATTTTATTCAATATTTTATTATACAGTTTTATGACAGGCTAAATAGTTGATTTTATTGAGGTTAATCAGATTTTGGGCAAAAATAATGCGGATTTTGGCAAGAAAAACCCGATTTTTCAGGCCTTTTTTTCGAAAATTTTTCCGGTTTATGGTTTTTTATGCCGATTTTCAGGCTTATTTTATGCCGGTTTTTAATCAGATGACGGGTTGTCTTGCAGTGGTGAGGGGTTTGTCTCGGCCGGTATTTCGGTGGCCGGGGCCGGCACACCATCATTGCGCTTCACCAAGCCGCGCATCATCACCGTCATCACATGCGCCAGCTCGCGCTCCAATTCATGCAATGTCTGATTGGTAAATAATTGCGCATAACGATATTTGGTTGTTGCCGCATGAATGGCAATGGTGGTGGACGGCAAATTATCGACAATAAACTCGCCTGATGCCTGGCCTTCGTGCAAAATTCGTTGGAAAACACGGCGTTCGCGGCGCAGGCTCTCAATTTGAAATTGCGGCCGATCGGCCACCACAATCTGCGCCAATTCCAGCGTTTTCGGCTGGTTTTCAAGCAGGTGAAACGTATAGCGCAAATCGGCAAAGACCACTTCTTCCAGCCTTTGACGCGATGAGCGCACCGGACACTCCAGCACCGCCTCAATCACATCCACCGCAGCCAAAGATTCGCGCCGCGCAATCTCAACCGCAATATCAATCTTTCCTTTGAAGAAACGATAAATATTGCCCGGCGACATGGCGCAATCATCGGCCAATTCGGCAATTGTTGTTTTCGGATAACCATAATGGCGAAACCGCTCGCGCGCCGCATTTATGATCTTCTCGCGAATGATATCTGCTTCTGACATTGCAAAACTATTAACACAGAATGATGAATAATCAATGAATAATCGCTAAAATATTCAGTGGACTGTTTATCGGGCAATCTGCCAACCATACAGGCAAAAAATAGCCTACGCCAAACAACGGTTACCTGCCGCGACTTGCCTATCCGCGCGCACCGCTTTAAGCAGATAACAGGGGAACTTATATGACAGCCACGCAAGATAAAAACCCACAAATGGCCGTGCTCGGCGCCGGTGCTTGGGGCACGGCGCTGGCCTGCGTATTGGCAACGCGCCACCCAAAGGTGACTCTTTGGGCCAATGAAGCGGAAACCGTGGCGGCGATAAATGAGACCAATGAGAACACCGCGTTTCTGCCGGGGGTAACGCTGCCGCCGCCTATTCAGGCCACACGAGATATGGCGCAACTGGCCGATGCCGATATTATTTTAATGGTGGTGCCGGCGCAATTTGCCCGAAAGGTGATGCAGGAACTGGCGCGCCATAACAGCCATGCCAGTTTGGTTTTATGCGCCAAAGGCATTGAGCGCGACAGTTTGAAATTAATCTCGGATGTGGCGGCTGAAATTTGGCCGACGGAAAAGCTGGCGGTTTTATCGGGCCCCAGTTTTGCCGCCGATGTGGCGCGCGGCCTGCCAACGGCCGTGACTTTGGCCAGTGCCGATGCGGCGCATGGCCAAATGCTCAGCGAAGCGATTGCGACGCCGGGGTTTCGTCCCTATTTATCGAACGATATTATCGGCGCAGAAATTGGCGGGGCGATGAAAAATGTACTGGCCATTGCGTGCGGTATTGTCGCCGGCAAAAACCTCGGAGAAAGTGCGCGCGCCGCCGTGACCGCGCGTGGCTTTGCTGAAATGCAACGGCTTGGCGTCGCGCTGGGCGCGCAAACAGAGACCCTTTCCGGCCTCTCCGGCCTGGGCGATTTGATTTTAACCTGCTCCAGCGATACATCGCGCAATTTTTCATTGGGCCGCGCTTTGGGGGAAGGGCGCAGTCTGGCCGATATTTTGGGCGCGCGCTCTTCTGTTTCGGAAGGCGCGATGAGCGCCGCCGCGGTTCGCCAATTGGCCGAAAAACACGCGCTGGATTTGCCGATTTGCGCCGCTGTCGATGCGATATTGACCGGCAGCGTGCCGATTGACACGGCCATTAAAGATTTGCTGGCCCGCCCGCTTACCAATGAAAATGCCGACTAAAGCTGTTTTTGAAACCCGTTTGAAAACTTGTGTGCCGGGCGCAAAATGTTAGATTGAATGTCAATCAGCGATGAAGACAGAGATAAAGAAATAGAATGATAGGGGAGACGGGTGATGTTTTGTGTGATGTGCTTGGATAAGCCGGATAGCGAAAGCCTGCGTTTGGAAAACCGTCAGGCGCATTTGGAATATGTGATGACGCAAGATTATGTCGAGGTCGGTGGCCCGCTCATGTCAGATGATGGCGCCAGTATGATCGGATCGCTGTTGCTGTTGCATACACAAGACCGCGCCGTGGCTGAAGGGTTTGTTGAAAACGACCCGTATAATAAAGCCGGCCTGTTTCGCGCGGTCGAAATTCACCGCTTCAATCATTTGCTGGGGGCGCTGAACGCGCCGCAAAATTAAGCCATAAGGCTTAAACTGACCCGATAAAAAAGAGACGCATATGGCTTATTGGCTGTTTAAATCAGAACCCAATACATGGGGATGGCAAGACCAGCTCGACCGCAAAGGCAAGGGCGAGCATTGGGACGGGGTGAGAAATTTTCTCGCCAATAAACACATGAAAACAATGAAGCTGGGCGATAAAGGCTTTTTTTATCACTCGGTCAATGAAAAGCGCATTATGGGCTCGGTCGAAGTGATTAAGGAACATTATCCTGACCATACTGACCCGAAAGGCCGCTTCGGCATGGTTGATATTGTCGCCCTTGAAACAGCGGCGCATCACGTCACTTTGGCAGAAATTAAGGCCGACCCGAAATTGGAGAATATGGTGTTGGTCAATAATTCGCGGCTTTCCGTTCAGCCGGTAACGGCCAAAGAATGGAAATATGTCTGCAAGCTGGCGGGTCTGAACCCGAATGCCGAAAACCCCTATAAATAAAGCCGCCCCCGATTGGTGGCCCGATGAGGCGATGCCGGTTTGTCGGCTGGCCGATATGCCGGAAGGCAGCGCGCGTGGCTTTACGCTATATGGCAAAGCACGTGCTTATGGCGAAACCATAACTGATGAAAAACTCGACATTATCATCTGGCGACCGGATGCAGATGACGCGCATGCAGCGGACGATAAACAGGCCGAAAACCTGCGCGGCTTTGTCAATAAATGCCCGCATTTAGGACTGCCTTTGGAAACCTTTCCCGACCGCTTTTTGGATGCGCTGGGCAGTTCGCTGATTTGCTCAGCGCATGGCGCACAATTTAACGCGCAAGGGCATTGCTTTGCCGGCCCGTGCCAAGGCGAAAATCTCATCGACGTGCCCTTGCGTGTTGAAATGCGCGATGACGAGCGATTTATCGTCACCGGAAAAAGGGAAAAGGAAAAAGGGAAAATCTGACGGCGATGGACTAAATCGCCTGTGACATCTTGTCCATTAACGCAGTCTGGCGTATGAAAGGCCGATAGCCAAATTCGGTTAACAGGGTCGGCCAACAGGGTCAGCCGACAAAGTCGGTCAAGGGCGCCGATAAAACAGTAGGGGGAGTTCATGTCCGACGAGCAAATTTTTGAAGTGCCGCAGGCGATTGCCGATAATGCATTGGTCAATGACGCGCAATATCAAGAAATGTACCAAAAAAGTATCGACGATCCGGATGCATTTTGGGGCGAGCACGGCAAACGGATTGACTGGATTAAACCCTATAGCAAAGTCAAAAACACCCATTACGGCAAAGATGATGTATCGATTAAATGGTATGAAGACGGCTCGTTAAACGCCAGTGTCAATTGCATTGACCGCCATTTGGCGACACGCGGCGAGCAAACGGCGATTATTTGGGAAGGCGATGAGCCCGATCAAGACGCCAAAATCAGCTATAATCAATTGCACGAAGAAGTCTGCAAATTTGCCAATGTGCTGAAAATGCGCGGTGTCAAAAAAGGCGATCGCGTGACGATTTATATGCCGATGATACCGGAAGCGACTTACGCAATGCTGGCTTGCGCGCGCATTGGCGCGGTGCACTCAGTAGTGTTTGGCGGCTTTTCGCCGGACGCTTTGGCCGGTCGCATTTTGGATTGCGAAAGCACATGCGTTATCACCGCTGATGAAGGGGTGCGCGGCGGCAAAAAAATTCCGCTAAAAGCCAATACCGATGCGGCATTGGAACAATGCCCCGATGTCGATACGGTTGTGGTTGTCACCCGCACCGGCAGCGGCGTGGCGATGAAAGAGGGCCGCGATATTGTTTATGAAGACGCCAAAGCAGGCGTCGAGGCCGATTGTCCGGCTGAAGAAATGGGCGCCGAAGACCCGCTTTTCATTCTCTATACATCCGGCTCGACCGGTAAGCCGAAGGGCGTATTGCACACCACTGGCGGCTATATGGTTTACGCCTCGATGACGCATGAATATGTATTTGATTACAAACAAGGTGAGGTTTACTGGTGCACCGCCGATGTCGGCTGGGTAACGGGTCACTCTTATATTGTCTATGGGCCGCTGGCCAATGGCGCGACCACGCTGATGTTTGAAGGGGTGCCGAATTATCCCGATAATTCGCGTTTCTGGGCTGTATGCGACAAGCATCAGGTGAATATTTTCTATACCGCGCCAACCGCTTTGCGCGCATTGATGCGCGAGGGTGACGGGCCGGTGAAAGCGACCTCGCGCTCAAGTATTCGGCTTTTGGGTTCGGTCGGCGAGCCGATCAATCCGGAAGCTTGGTTGTGGTATTATAATACGGTCGGCGAAGGCAAAAGCCCGATTGTCGATACATGGTGGCAGACCGAAACCGGCGGCATTCTCATCACCCCATTGCCTGGTGCAACCGCGTTGAAGCCGGGCTCGGCGACACGGCCTTTCTTTGGCGTCAAACCGCTTTTGGTCGATGCGGATGGCAAGCAGTTGGATGGCGCGACGTCGGGCAATTTGTGCATTACCGATAGCTGGCCCGGGCAAATGCGCTCGGTCTATGGCGACCATAAGCGATTTATCGAAACTTATTTTGTGCAATATCCGGGCTATTATTTCACCGGCGATGGCTGCCGCCGCGATGAGGACGGCTATTATTGGATTACCGGCCGTGTTGATGATGTGCTGAATATTTCCGGCCACCGCCTCGGCACAGCCGAAGTCGAAAGCGCGCTGGTGGCACACGCGCAAGTGGCAGAAGCCGCGGTTGTCGGTTATCCGCACG